>DATDOJ010000257.1:0-7183 GCA_035293345.1 Bacteroidia bacterium | reverse complement strand
AGCGCGGTTGCCGCGGAAGTAAAGTTCAAACGCATCGCGGCTGAAAACAGCATCCGCAAAATTCCTGTTGCTGATGCCGGCAAAGAAAAGCGTCTTCGTTTGATTAACCGTTTTGGTTTTGTAAGTGAACAAAAGCGAAGTATTAAATCCCGCGCCAAAGTCGTTACCCGTGGCATCAAGCCGGTCGCTGACATCGGTTTTCAGCGTGTTGTCAATGAATCGGTTCAGGAAATAATAGTTGACGAACCTGCTTGTGATGGCATTGGAGCCGAAATAATATTCAGAGCTGAGAGAAATATTTTTCCTGCCGGAGAAAAATTCATGCGGGGAAAATTCTGTTTGCTCATCGGAAAGGTTGACGGATTCCGTTTCCGGTGAATCGGATTGCGAATGTGCAGCGCCAATAGAAATAAAAAGGAAAACGAGAAGAAAAATATTTTTCACCATCAGTGAATCATGTAAGTGAAATCAGCGACAAGCGTAATCCCGATGCTGTAGTCATCATAAATATTCCTGATAACCGGGTACTGTGCCGTGGTGAACGAAGCGCGCGTAATTATCTTTTTGGTTTTTTTCAGCGCAGCCATCTGTGTTTCGCTCACCGGAATATCCACAACCGATTCTACCTTTTGATTCACACGCCCGTTCGCGCCAACGACACCCGAAGCAATGATTCCGGTTGACGAAAGCGTACTGAGGGCAGCTATATTTTCATCGAGCAGCGTCAGCGTCAGCGCGACCTGAAACGGAAATCCGTTTTCAGCAATGAGCTTCAATTTGCCTGAACGGAAATCAGCAAACGTTTCTTCCGGCTTGCTTATGAAATCAACGGTGTCGACAAACGTGAGGTTGCCTGCAGAAAATGACAGCGGCATTTCAAAACGCATTTTGGTTGTGATTAAGTAATCGGCATAAACAAAATCGTTGCTGCCGGAAATATTTCCGGGAGGAATCGGGTTGGTATAAAGCTGAACGGAGTAGGAGAGAGCATCAGGAAGATTCTCAATGAAATCAACAATATTAGAATTGGTGGAATTGACCGAAATTATTTTCTGCGTTGTTTGCGGAGGACTTATAGGTTGACCTGTTTCCAGTGCACGGTCAATATTGATGCTGCGATTGATGAGCTGTGTAGAAGAGAGCGAAACATTTCCTCCTGTTCTGTTGTTGACTCCTGTAATGTTGCTGATGATTAATCGTCCGTCAGCGCCAATTCCGTTTTCAATGGTGCAGGTGAGTTTTGCATCGGCAAGATTAAGAATACCGCTTTGAATTTTTTTGAAGATGTCAACCTGGGTTGTCGAAGGTCCTTCCGAAATCGTGTCCTGTCCGAGATAACCTTTGACGTATTCAGGAAAAATATCCGCGAATGTTTCATAAAGGTTAACAATGGGAGTGATTGCAGATGTGTAAACGGTATCTCCGGCAGGGTCCGTCCTTACCTCGAGAAAATAGCTTATGGTATTATAGGAAGTTCCTGAAGTGCCTGTCATATTAATTTCGTATCCTGCCAAATCATAGTTGGTTTCATACGTAAGGGAATCATTTGCAGAAGCAGCCGACACAAACCCTGTCTTGATGAAAGTGTCAATGCCGAGTGTTGCACCGGGGATTTTAAAAACGTATTTCAGTTTTGTTTGCAGATAATTCACTGCTTTCAGTGTAAGCGTTCCGTTACGCAGAATGGCTAATCGGATTTGCGGACCATTTACAGCCAGCGCAAACTGAGATGTGTCGCTGTACACCGGAAAATTCGGAGGAACAGGAACGGAAACATGATAGTCAACAGTAGTTTTAATTACCGTGTCAGGAATACTGACGAGCGAATCGAGATTCAAATCGTAAAGATTTTTTTCATACACAAGGTGCAGAACATGATTCGTATCCGATTGCAGAAGCGTATCGTTAATCAAATTGCTGATATCAAGCGTTGACCTGACAAGGGGAACAAGGACATCTATATCCCACTGGGGACGGTCGCTGTCTTTTTTGCATGCAGACAAAACTGCGGCTGCAAAAAGCAGTGAAAGAAATTTATTTCGCGCAGATGTCATTCGATGTGAAAAGTAGGTAAAACAAAATTTCTGCTCTCAGTAGTTGTATTTATTTTTCCACAACTGCTTCAGTCGTTCACGTATTTCTTTTTCGCGCGCATTATCTCCCGGGTCATACAATTTTGTTCCGCTGATTTTTTCAGGTAGATATTCCTGCTCGGTGAAATTCTTTTCATACGAGTGTCCGTACTTGTAATCTTTTCCATAACCAATATCTTTCATAAGTTTAGTTGGCGCATTACGCAAGTGAAGCGGAACAGGAAGGTCAGCGGTACGCTTCACTAAGTCAGCAGCATCTTCAATCGCCATGTATGATGCATTGCTTTTCGGAGACGAAGCGAGATAGCAAACAGTTTGCGAAAGAATTATTCTGCATTCGGGATAACCGATTTGGTGAACTGCCTGAAAGCATGTGTTTGCAAGGACAAGTGCATTCGGGTTTGCATTGCCGATATCTTCCGAAGCAAGAATCACCATCCTTCGTGCGATAAAGAGCGGGTCTTCGCCTCCTTCAATCATTCGTGCCAACCAGTAAACTGCTCCGTTTGGGTCAGAGCCGCGCATGGATTTTATGAAAGCGGAAATGATATCGTAATGTTGTTCTCCTTGCTTATCGTACAGCGCAATTTTTTTCTGCGCGATGTTCATCACCTTGTCATCGGTAAAAATTATTTCTTCCGATGCTTCGGAATTACCTTCTTCTAAACCTGCAACCATCTCGACAAGGTTCAATAATTTTCTTGCGTCACCGCCCGAAAGCATAAGCAGTGCGTCCGTTTCTTTCAGTAAAATATTTTTTGTCTTTAGAATTTCGTCTTCTGTTAAAGCATGGTTTAAAATCCTGAGAAGTTCTTCTTTGCCAAGGTCTTTCAGAATATAAACCTGGCAGCGCGAGAGTAAAGGAGAGATAACTTCGAACGATGGATTCTCGGTAGTCGCACCAATAAGAGTGACCGTTCCTTTTTCCACAGCGCCAAGCAAAGAATCCTGCTGCGACTTGCTGAAGCGGTGAATTTCGTCAATAAAAAGAACGGGAGAGATTTTTTGAAACTGTAAATTCTCTTTTGCTTTCTCAATTACTTCGCGCACATCTTTCACTCCGGAACTGATGGCGCTCAGTGTAAAAAATTCTCTGCCGGTTTGCTCCGCAATAATTCCTGCCAGCGTTGTTTTGCCTGAACCGGGCGGTCCCCAGAAGATCATCGAAGGAATATTTCCTGAATGAATGGATTTCCGGAGCACAGCATTTTCTCCCACAAGATGCTCCTGTCCGATGTAATGTTCGAGTGAGAGCGGGCGCATTCGTTCGGCAAGCGGGGTTGACATAAGAATTTGAAATTTGAAGATGAGATAATTTGAAAATTGAAAAGTAAAAGTATTTACTTTTTTCTGATGTAAATCAGAAACGAATAATCAAATTTATTTTTCTCATCCGCTTTAAAATGCTCAGAGGATTCTTCTTTCCATTCTTCAGTATTGAGCTCCGGAAAAAAAACATCGCCTTCAAACGTGTGATGAATTCTTGTCAGATAAATTTTATCCGCTGTATTCATGACTTCCTTAAAAATTTCCCCGCCACCAATAATGAACGTTTCTGTTTCGTTTTTCTTTTCAGCTTCGTTCAAAGCAGCAACAATAGAATTAACCACTACGCAATCAGGAGCAGAAAATTTTTTCTGATGCGTAACAATAATATTTGTTCTTCCCGGCAGCGGACGAAATTTCTCCGGAATGGAGTCGTAGTTTCTTCTTCCCATAATCACGCAGTGCCCCATCGTTGTCTCACGGAAATATTTCATATCAGCTGGCAAATGCCACGGCAAATGCTTGTCCTTGCCAATTACATTGTTTTCGGATACTGCTGCGATTAAGGAAATCTGCATATTATTCCATCAAATTACGAATCAGTACGAAAATACGAATTACGAAATTGGCTTATACTAAACAGCCACAGTTGCCTTGATATGCGGATGCGGCTCATAGTTTTCAAGAGTGAAATCTTCAAACTTGAAATCAAAAATATTTTTAACTGTGGGATTCAGTTTGAGAGTTGGCAAAGTTTTCGGTTCACGGGTAAGCTGAAGATTAACCTGCTCAAAGTGATTGTTGTAAATATGCGCATCACCAAGCGTGTGAATAAATTCACCGGGTTTCAAACCGCACACCTGTGCCATCATCATCGTGAGCGCTGCATAAGAGGCAATGTTAAACGGGACGCCAAGAAAAATATCAGCGCTGCGCTGGTACATCTGGCAGGAAAGTTTTCCGTCAGCAACATAAAACTGAAAGAATGCATGACATGGCGGAAGTTTCATCTGCTCAATCTCACCCACATTCCAGGCGCTCACAATATGTCTGCGTGAATCAGGATTTCTTTTTATCTGCTCAATCACTTTCGCAATCTGGTCAATTTTTTTTCCGTCAGCAGTTTTCCATGTGCGCCACTGCGAACCGTAAACAGGTCCGAGATTTCCTTCGGTGTCAGCCCATTCATCCCAGATGCTTACGCCATTTTCTTTCAGGAATTTTGTATTGGTGTCGCCACTTAAAATCCAAAGCAGTTCAATGATGATGGATTTGAAATGCAACTTCTTTGTGGTGAGCATCGGGAAACCATCTTCAAGATTGAAACGCATCTGGTAACCAAAGACGGACTTCGTTCCTGTTCCCGTTCGGTCGGATTTTTCCGCACCCGATTTCATGATATGGTTTAAAAGTTCAAGATATTGCTTCATAATATTTTTCAGATTATCATCCCAACAAGTACTGCGGTGAATAATGACGCCATTGTTCCTCCAATCAGTGCTTTGATTCCCAGTTGTGATAATGTTGTTTTCTGATTTGGTGCCAGCGCCCCGATGCCGCCAATCTGAATTCCGATGGAAGCGAAGTTGGCGAAGCCGCAGAGGATATAAGTCGCGATAATAACGGATTTTTCTTCTGCAAACTGGTGAGAGAATTCCATTTTGCCGAGCGATGTGTAGGCGACAAATTCATTGAGAACGGTTTTTTCTCCAAGCAACTGACCAACCAGAACTATGTCTTCTTTACAGACACCCATGAGCCATGAAACGGGAGCACCGATGTAGCCGAGAATAAACTGCATCGTGAGGCCGCTAAACTTTCCATCAGTCATTCCTGAAATTTTGGAATTGAGATTCGTGATGTCACCTACCTGTACGAACACGTAGTTTAGCATGGCAACCATCGCTGTGAATACAACAAGCATGGCTCCTACATTTACAGCAAGCCGAAGACCATCCGTTGTTCCGTTTGTAATTGCTTCCAAAACATTCGTGCCGATTTTTTCTTTGGAGACATCAAGTTTTCTTTCAATACTTTCTGTTTGCGGCAGGAGCATTTTTGCTGTGACAATCGCTGCCGGTGCTGACATCACCGAGGCGGCTAAAAGATGCTTCGCGAAAAATAATCTGCGGACGGGGTCATCGCCACCAAGAAAACCGATGTAAGCCGCCATTACTCCACCGGCAATGGTTGCCATGCCGCCAATCATCACACACAAAATTTCGGAACGTGTCATCGTTGGAAGATAATGGCGGATGAGCAGTGGCGATTCCGTTTGTCCGAGAAAAATATTTCCTGCAGCCGATAAACTCTCTGCGCCTGAAAGTTTCATGGTCTTGCTCATCACCCAGGCAATGCCGTAAACAATTTTCTGAAGTATGCCTAAATAAAACAGCAAGCTCGTGAGCGCAGAGAAAAATAAAATGGTGGGAAGAATCTGGAATGCAAAAATGAATCCGAGCGACTCGGTGTTGTTGGTGAGATTGCCGAAAAGAAAGACAGCTCCCTCGTGAGTGAACGACAACACCTTGACAAAAAATCCACCGCATACTTCAAAAATATTTTTGATGAAATCAACTTTGAGAACACCGATTGCAAAAATCATTTGAAGAACCAATCCTGCCCAAACGAGTTTCCATGGAATGGCTTTTCGGTTGCTGCTGAAAAACCAGAGCATGAGAATCAGGAATGCCACTCCTAGCAGTCCGCGCAAGATTGAAATGACGTTGATGTTTCCTTCCGAAACAACTGGAGTGTACGAAAAAATAAATATGATTCCGTTTTCTGCGAACACCATTCGCGTGTCCGAGCATTCGGTAATTCGAAAACTTCTTACCGCATGCTGACTGCTAACGCCTGACGGTTCAACCCTCGTTATTTCTTTTCCTTCTTTAAAATAGATGAGGACAGGTTTTCCGTCTGCAACGGAGTAAACAGTTGAATCAACATCGGTTATTTTCGGTGCGAGAGTGTATGTGAAAACAAGAGTGCTGTCTTTTAACTCCCATGTTCCGGCAGCGTGAATGTTTTCTTTTTCAATGTCGTACTTGAAATTATTTTTTCCATTGTCATTTGTGAGCAGTAAAATATCTGTCTGAGAAACTTTTTTGAAATCATTTCCCAAACTGTCTTTAGCCGAAACATAATGCCAGCTTCGGGGGACACTGTTTACAAGGGACGGTTGGTTATCCGTGCAGGAAAAAAGAAAAGACAAACAGACAAATAAGAAAATTCTTTTCATGCCGGTAGAATCAACCAAAAATTGAATTTAAAAACCGGAACGTCTGCTAAAGGACAGATTCGTCCGATTGGCGAACGTATGACCCGGAAAGTCCGGATAAAAGCAGATAAAATAATCGGAGTCAATCATTGTTTTCAGCGTCATCTGCGTTCGATTTTTTTCAGCTTGACTTTTTTCGCTTGGTAATCTCGTCACGGATTTGCGAAGCACGTTCGTAATCTTCATCAGATAGCGCCTGCTTCAGAAGGTCGTTCAGTTCGTCAATCGTGAGAGTGTTAAGATCTTTTTCAGATTTTTTTTTCTTTTCCGAAGCGGCTTCAACCATTTCCTGTTCCTGCTGTACGGCTGCTTCGTCCATCACAAAACCGATGGAAGAAAGAATATGTTCATACGTGAAAATCGGGCAGCGGAACCGAACGGCAAGCGCGATGGCATCGGATGTGCGTGCATCCACCTCAACGCGTTCGTCACCTTTACTGCAAACCAGCTTGGAATGAAAAACTCCTTCTTCGAGCTTGTCAATAATTACTTCTTCGAGAACGATTTCAAAAGAGCGTGCGAAATTCCTGAACAAATCGTGGGT
>DATDOJ010000256.1:0-7010 GCA_035293345.1 Bacteroidia bacterium | reverse complement strand
AAGAGGTTTGTGCGCAATGAACTAAACCAAGTCACGGATACCATTCATTATTCTGCCGGAGAGAATGTGAAAACATACAGCAACATCGAATCGCGTTTTGCCATGCGGTACAACATCAATGCTGCCTCATCGCTGAAAGCATCCTACACAAAAAACTTCCAGTACATTCATCTTGCATCGCTGTCATCACTGTCTTTGCCGACTGATGTGTGGGTGCCGAGTTCTTCTGTGGTGAAACCGCAGGAAGGAATTCAGTACGCCCTCGGTTACTTCCGGAATTTTTTGAAAGACCAATACGAGACATCGCTTGAAGTGTATTACAAGGAAATGGAAAACCAAATCGAGTATCGCGATGGCGCGCTGCCCGAAGACAATGTGAACGATAATGCAGACAATAATTTTGTTTTCGGAAAAGGTCACGGCTATGGCGCTGAGCTTTTCTTAAAAAGAAATTACGGAAGATGGAACGGATGGGTCGGTTACACACTCTCGTGGACGAAACGACAGTTCGATGATTTGAATTTCGGAAAAGAATTTTACGCCAAGTACGACCGCAGACATGATGTGTCGGTTGTGTTCACCTACGAATTCAGCCGGAAGTGGATGTTTGGTTTGACATGGATTTACGCTACGGGAAATTCGGTCACCATTCCTGTTGCGCGTTACTTCATCAACGGAAATATCGTGTATGAATATGGCGAGCGGAACGGTTACCGCATGATTCCTTATCACCGCCTCGATATTTCCGCCACGCTGTTCGTGAAAAAGAAAAAACACTGGGAGTCGTCATGGAATTTTTCCGTGTTCAATGCTTACAACCGCTACAATCCTTACTTCATTTATTTCGAAGACACAGGCAGCGCCAGCGAAGGAACGCTGCAATTGCAGGCGAAGCAGGTGTCGTTGTTTCCGATATTGCCGAGTGTGACTTATAATTTTAAATTCTGAATTAAAATAAACGCGGAGTTACGCGGAGAAGTCGCGGAGAGCCACAGAGAAAAAAAATTGTTATGACAGAAAACGAGATTACAGAAATAATAATTGGATGTGCAATTAAAGTTCACAAGGCACTTGGTCCGGGATTACTTGAGTCGGCTTATGAAGAATGCCTGCACTATGAACTATTAAAGACGCAATTGGAAACGGAGAGACAAAAAGCGTTGCCGCTTATTTATGAAGACGTGAAACTGGAATGCGGCTATAGAGCAGATTTTGTTTGTAACTGCAAAGTAGTAACAGAAATTAAAGCCATTGAAGCACTCAACGACATTCATCTTGCTCAAATGATAACTTATCTGCGCCTAGCGAAATGTAAAGTCGGATTGCTGATAAACTTCAACGTGCTAAAACTTACTGATGGAATTAAAAGAGTAGTCAACAATTATTAACTCTGCGGCTCTCTGCGAAGCCCTCTGCGAACTCTGCGTTTCAAAAATTTAACCGCTGAGAACGCAGAGAAGACGCTGAGGGACACAGAGAAAAAATAAAATCCTATGAAACAAAGTATTAAGCTAATTACATTCTTCTTAATGTTTTTGCTTTATTCCTGCGAGAAAAACATCACCGTTGATTTGCCGGAGGTGGAGCAGAAAATTGTGGTGGAAGGATACATCGAGCCGGGAGAAAAAGCAGTGGTGATGCTCACGCGGAGCGCTTCGTTCTTTGCTCCTGTTGATTCGGCATCGCTCATCAGCTATCTCGTTGCAAACGCATTGGTAACGGTGAGTGACGGAATCACTACAGATACTCTCATCGCAACCATTGACACCAACTATTACGTTCCGCTGCTTTACAAATCACAAACGCTTGTAGGGCAAATCGGGAGAACATATACTCTCACTGTTGTTGCCGATGGAAAAACGTTAACATCTGTCACCACCATTCCGCAGCCCGTTCCGTTAGACAGCGTGTGGTTTAAAATCCAGGAAGGACGCGACTCGCTCGGTTTCGCCTGGGCGCATCTCACCGACCCAGACACGATTGGAAACTGTTACCGCTGGTTTGCGAAGCGATTACATAAAGACAAACGATTTCTCACTCCTCCCGGCTCGGTGTTCGAAGACAAGTTCATCAACGGAAAGAGTTTTGACTTCGCCTACAACCGCGGCACCGAACCCAATTCAACTGCGGAAGATGATAACGATGGCGCGCGCGGATTTTTCAAAACAGGTGACACCATCGCGGTGAAGTTCTGCGCCATTGACCGCACTCATTTTGAATTCTGGAGGAAGGCAGACCAGCAAATCAACAGCAACGGAAATCCGTTCGGCTCACCCGCTCCCATTCCCACTAACATCAATGGCGGACTCGGAATATGGGGAGGAAATGCGTCAACGTATGATACGATTATTGCGCAGTAGGAAAGAGTAAGAGTTATTAGGTTATTAAGTTATTGAGTAATTTAGTGTTTCCCTAATAACCTAATAACTCAATAACTCAATAACTTTTTTAAATCAATCCGTACTCCCGCGCTTTGTAAACAAGCTGGATGGTATTGGTGTAACCCGTCTCTTCATGCATTCTTTTTACATATGTTTTAACGGTATGCTCTGACACGAGAAGGACATCGGCAATTTGTTTGAACACCATTCCGTCTTTAAGCATTTCCAGAATTCTGATGTATTTATCGTTGCCTGCAATTTTGTAGAACGGATTGTCGGGCAGCAGCGTATGGGAGCGTGATGACTCCTGCATAAGCGGTTCTGCCTTGCGAGGGCGGTTTATTTCATCGAGCATTGCCACGAGGGTGGCGAAACCACCGGAAACAAAATAAATATTTACTCCTGTCTTTTTCTTTTTCGCTGATGAAAGAATATCAGATGGCAAGCTGTTGTAGAAAATAATTCCCTGGACCAGTTCCTTCTTAATGAGCCCGGAAATAAAATCGTCATTCTGACTGACGGAGTTTTCCGAATTCACCAGCAGCAGGTCGGGCGAATGATACTGGATGTATTTCTGAAGCTCCTTTTTCAGCTTGCAGGAAAACAACACTTCAAAGCGCATGCGCTCCAACTGGTGATGCAGCAGTTCGCGCTGCATCTGGTGCTCGTCATAAATGGCTAATGAACATTTCCCCGGGGAGTTCATGTATGTGCTTGCAGGTAGATGATGTCAATTTGTGATGCCCACGAAAATAAGACAAAATTCAGAGAAAGCAAGCGCCCTTATGGTAGTTGTTTGACGATACCTTCTTTTCCTTGTCCTACTTTGGGGACACAAGTGTCCCCAAAGTAGGATTGACAGGCATTATCCGATATGGCATTTTTGCTGCCGTAATTATAAAGATGAACCGTCAAGTCAACAAATCGTCAGTGTTTCAGACAACAAATTCCTAAACATAAAAAGCCATGACAAAAAAAATCAACTTCGTGTTGTTCATTGATGACGACATGATGTCGAACGTGAACAGCAAAAGAATTCTCGAGAAGACCAATGTGGCATTCGAAATTATTCACACCGAAAGCGGCATTGAAGCGCTCGACCTGCTGAAGACAAAATTTATTCCGGCCGGCAAATTCCCCGACCTGATTTTTCTTGACATCTACATGCCCCGCTTCAACGGATGGCAGGTGCTGGAGTACCTGAAAACGCTTGGGGGAGAACAGCATAATACAAAAATCATAATGCTCTCTTCTTCCGATGACGAAGCCGACCGCGAACGCGCAAACAGGATTCCCGAAGTTTCCGGGTACAGAATTAAGCCGCTCACCGAAGAATATATCCTTGAGCTTACCCATAACATGCTCACAGAACACTGACACACTTTCTGCCGCGCAAAAAAAATATTTCTCCTTGAGCCCTCCGCAAATAGAATTCAAAAGCAAGCACGAGCAAAACCTCGAGACGGTGAACAAGATATTCATCAACTCGAAGGCATTGGGCGTGACTCATCTTGTGACGGAGGACGAAGCATTTGACGGGCAGCACATCCAAATCAACGGAAAAGAACTCATCAACTTCGGCTCGTGCAGCTACCTCGGATTGGAACTCGACCAGCGCCTGAAGGACGCAGGCAAGGAAGCCATTGACAAATACGGCATGCAGTTCTCTTCTTCCCGCGCTTATGTTTCCATCGGCTTATATAAAGAGCTTGAAGAATTGTTCGAGCAGATGTTCGGGCAGCCCGTGATTCTCGCTCCCACTGTTACGCTCGGGCATCTCGCCAACATTCCCGTTCTCGTTGGCGACCACGATGCGGTGCTCGTGGACATGCAGGCGCATGCTTCCGTGCAGCAGGCGGTGGACATGCTCAAGCTGCGCAAGGTCTATGTCGAGGTGATTCGCCACAACCGCATGGATACGCTCGAAGAAAAAATAATTGAACTCTCCGCCACGCACAAAAAGATTTGGTTTATGTGTGACGGTGTCTATTCTATGTATGGCGATTTGCTTCCGGTTGAAGAACTCGTTGCATTGATGAACAAGCATGAGCAACTGCATGTGTATGCCGATGACGCGCACGGCATGAGCTGGACAGGACCCAACGGAACCGGCTACGTGATGAACCAACTCAATGGCAATTATCCCGACAAACTTTTCCTCGTCTGCGGATTAGCGAAAAGTTTCGGCACGGCAGGTGGACTGCTCGTGTTTCCCAACCGCGAAATCCAACAACTCGTTCGCAACTGCGGGCGCACATTGATTTTCTCCGGACCCATGCAGCCCGCTGTGCTTGGCGCTTCCGTTGCTTCGGCACACCTGCATAAGAGCGATGAGATTTATGAATTGCAAAACAAACTGAAACGGAAAATAAATTTCTTCATCGGCAAAGCAATGGAATATGACCTGCCGATTATCGAGCCGTGCGTTTCGCCCATCAACTTCATCGGGGTGGGAAAACCGGAAACGGGTTACTGGATGGTGAGTACACTGATTAAAATGGGTTTGTACATAAACCTTTCGGTGTTCCCCAGCGTGCCATACAAAAACACCGGCATGCGGATTACCCTCACCAATCACCTCACCGAAGAAAATATAGACAAACTCCTGCGCACCATCAGTATGCTGCTGCCCGAAGCGCTCAGGCAAACGGATTCTTCGATGGAAAATATTTACAAAGCGTTTAAGCTCAAGCAGCCGCTGACGGAGGAAAGGGAGATGGTGGCTGCGTAAGAAATATTATTTCCCATGCCGGGTAAACCAGATAAATTTTCGCTGCGCGAAAAACAGCTTGTCGGCTATTACAAAAAAGGTGATAGCCAGAAACTGATTGCCGATGCTTTGGGAATAAGCGTTTACACAGTGAACACCGAAACGCAGCGCTTGTATAACAAAGCGGGCGTCCATTCTGTGACACAGATGCTGAACTATGCCGACCGTCACCCTGATGAATTTGGGCTGCCGCCTTCGGACAGTGAATAAATTTTTCATTGCCTTCGGTGTAATGTATTTACAGTAATGTTTTTACTGTAATCATTTTACAGTATTGACCGGAAAGTTGAGAAGATCGACTATTGCTCCCTCAAACTCTTTCTCATCCAATCAACTCCTGTGAACTCCTTAGAAACTTCTTCGGAAAAATTTTCACCAGCAGGATTCATCTTCCGGCAGCAGGGCAGTTCCTTTCAACGGGAACATCGCTCCTGTGCATCGGAACACCGTTCTCATCCATCGGAACACCGCTCCCATGCATCGGAATACCGTTCCCATACATCGGAGCACCGCTCCCATCCATCGGAACACCGCTCCCATCCATCGGAACACCGCTCCCATTCATCGGAACACCGTTCCCATGCATCGGAACACCGCTCCTTTCAAAAGGAACGGCAGAAAAGCTCATTTTTTGACTAATAATAAACAAACATTAATCCTTAAAACCCTAAAACAATGGTAACCTACTTTAAAGAACTCACCATCCTTGCGTTCTTCAATTTCTTCAAAAAACTTAAAACAGATGTAGCCCTCAACCAGGTGGCATGGAACATTCCGTTGCCTAAATCAGATGCACTGAGCGATGCCTTCGATGTCTATGAGCCGCTTTACAATGCCATCACCAACACTCAAACGCGCACACCCCAGCAGGTTGACGACCACACGGCAGGGCGCACCGTGGCGGAGGACTTCATCCAGCCCTTTGCAAATGAATACATCATTCCTAATTCAGCCATCAGCGATTCCACCAAGATAGCGCTGGGCTTCAACCCGCCCACTGACGAGCGGCATGAGCGCCCGCAGATTGAAGACGCTCCCTTTGCAGGAATGGACGCGCAGCCCGGCTCGCGCATCGAGTTCACCTGCCGCACGCTGAGCGATGCTTCGCGCCCCAGCATGCACCCCGATGCTGATGTGGTTGAAGTGCGCTACATTGTGGCAACCACCGCCCCGGCAACGGTGAACGACTGCACGCAAAAAGAAATCAGCACCAAGTCAAAGTTCCCCATCGCGCTCGATGCTGCCGATGCCGGAAAAAAGATTTATGCCTTCGTGCGCTGGCGCAACAACAGCGAGCCCGAAAAATCGGGACCGTATGGAGATATGCTTACTACTACTGTCAGGAGTTGATTAAAAAACTTAATCCTAATCCTAATCCTAATCTTAATCTAATAATTATTGGACAAGGATTAGGACCAGGATTAAGATTAGGAAAATGCATGGAACTTTCGAATGTGAAACTGACAACTGACAACGAGCAACTATCATTAATGCAAAAAATCATTTCAATTTTCCTCAAGCTGCTCAGCGAAATTTTTTGTGCGCTTAACAGTTTTGCTTTTGCGTTTCAGTTTGAGAGCAGAATATTCTTTGAAGAAAATATTTTGAGAAACAGACCTATTTTATTTTACCATGATTTGCCATTGCCCGGCTCCTGATGTGGCTGCGCTTTTCGCTCTCAGCACCCGCAGCCGCCCTCCGCATTACCATAGCAAAAATTTTATTGCTATTTTTATATGCTCAAAAATATCTGTTATGAAAAAAATTATCTTCACTTTATCCATGCTGTTACAAACTGCATTTTGCTTTGCACAGAATTTAGTGCCTAATCCGAGTTTTGAAGATACTGTTGCTTGTCC
>DATDOJ010000255.1:0-25369 GCA_035293345.1 Bacteroidia bacterium | reverse complement strand
TTTTGAGCCAGATAATTTGTAATTGAGCAAAGGATTTAATTTACTTATGACAACGATTGAAAGCAACGAAGCCCTCGTAAATAAAAGTGCGCAGGACGTTTATAATTTCCTCAGCGACTTCCGCAACTTTGAAAAGCTCATGCCTGAGCAGGTGGTAAACTGGAAAGCAACGGAAGACGAATGTTCATTCACCATCAAAGGCATGGCATCGCTCGGCATGAAAATAAAAAACAAAACACCACATTCGCTGATTGAAATTGAAAGCAGCGGCAAGACACCTTTTGGTTTTCTAATGAAGTGCATGATTACTGATAAGCAGACGCAGTCAGGAGTGAAGCTCACCCTCGAAGCCGACATGAATCCCATGCTGAAAATGATGGCGGAAAAACCGCTGACTAATTTTCTCAACCTGCTTGTCAGTAAGCTGGCGGAAATCAGCGCAGAGGTTTAACCCAAAACATTCTTCCAAAAAAAAATCCCTCCATCCGTCAACTGACGGAGGAGGGATTTTCTATAAACCCCGTATTAAATTATTCTTTATTCTGATTTCACAACCTGAATCATCTGGCGGTTGTTGCCCTGGATGACTTCGGCAAAATAAATTCCTCTGCTCAGCGCAGCGCCCATGATGGTTTGTTCGGTTACGTTATTGTGTGTTTCAACAATTTGTCCGAGCACATCGAGGACATTAACTCTCACCGGAGAATTCTCTGAAGAGAGAATACTGATGCTGAATCCGGTGCTGAAAGGATTCGGATGAGGCAGCACGTAGAAGTTGTCCACTTCAATCATATCATCTTCCCTGTAGTATAAACTGCAAGGTCCTAAGCAATCGTAACGGTGCAGTTCAAGGTGCGGAGGTATGGCAGGAGGACCGATGCAAAGCGTTTGCGGATTACCGGGATTTCCTTCAGGAACATGGCAGAGTAAAATCTTCTTCAAGCCATGTCCGCAGCGGATGTCAATCACATTAATGGCAGGAGTGAGGACTGCCGGCTGAGGCGAAGGGCACCAGTTGGCATCATAAGCAAGGACACTATAGGTGCCTGATGTTGAAACCTGGAGGGTTTGATTCGTATCCCCCACCATAGGAATTGAGTTTGAAAACCATTGGTAATGTACTGCCCCTGCTGAAGCTACCGCAGTGAGTGTAATGGTTTGAGGTCCGTAACCGATATAAATTGTGTTAAGCAGACAGCCGATGGTTGGTGTAGCGACAATGGTAACGGTAGGTCCCTGACCTAATGTAACAAGAACAACATTCGATGAGCCCGTGCAGCCATTGGGGTCGGTGATGATAACAGAGTAAGAGCCGTTTACATTGGCAGTGTAAGTATCACTCGTTGCATTTAAAATGGGGCCTGTACTTGCTTCGTACCACTGGAAGAAGTAGCCCGGTCCTGAAGGATTAGCCGTAAGTATTGCCGGATTACCTGTGCAGATTGAAACCGGTCCGACTGGTGTGACTCCCGCAGTTATGCCGGGATTAAGAGCCACCGTTATGGAAGTTGAATTACTGCAATTGTTTACGTCCCATACTGTAACGGAGTATGGTCCGTCTGTAGCCGTAATACTTGCAGTTGAATCACCGGTTGACCAGAGGAAAGTTGTGCCTCCGCTTGCTGTGAGAACTATTGTGCTATTAGCACATACTGAAGGATTAGGCGGAGATATCACTGCAACCGGATTCGGATTTACAGTCACTGTTACCGGGTCTGACACATCGGAACATCCGTTTGTATCTACAACCGTAACGGTGAAAGTTCCTGAGGCAATTACGTTGATTGTTTGTGCCAGTGATAAATTGCTCCATGTATATGAAGTCATGCCATTCGGCATTCCCGTCAGGTCAACATCACCGCCATCGCAGAATGCAAGCGGACCATCCGGTGAAATGGTGGCAACAGGTAACGGATGAACTGTTACGGTAAATGTTGTTGATGCAGTACATCCTTCAGCAGAATGTCCGACAACCGTATAAGTTGTTGTCTGATTCAGTGTAATGGTAACTGTTGCGCTGTCAGAACTTGGATTACTGATTCCTGTCGTGGGTGACCATGAATATGTTGATGCACCGCTGACAGTAACTGTGGTTGAACCTCCATCACAGTATGCCGGAGCCGGTGGCGTAACCACCAAGGGAAGGAGATGGATAATTACTGTTGATGTAGCGGTTGAAGAACATCCGTTGGCATCCGTTCCCGTTACTGTATAAATGGTAGTAGTATCAGGAGCCGCCATTACAGGACTTCCGTTACAGGAACTTAATGCAATACAAGGTGCCCACGTGTACATTACCCCACCGATTGCTGCTAATTGCGCTGAGTCGCCAAGACATGCCTCAGGAAGCCCAAGTGTTTGAATAACAGGATTAGCATTGACAATGACAGTGTGGGAAATCGAATCAACACAACCCGAAGAACTTGTTACAACTAATGAGACAACATAAGTGCCGGGAGCAGCATAAGCATGCTGCGGGTTTTGTGAAACATCTGTTGACAGGTCACCAAAATCCCATGCCCAGGTTGTTATGTTGTCGTTCACAACCGTTGACAAGTCGGTGAAAGTTGTTGTGCCTCCTTCGCAAACCGTGTCAGACGAAAAATCAGCAACGGGAGGAGCAGCAATATTTATCACCTGCATAACAGAGTCAGCGCACCCTGATACTGAATAGGTGTGGTGCCAGACAATATAACTGCCTGGTGTCAGGTAGGCGTGAGTGGTGTTTTGATTTGTGTCTAAAGGCGAAGCGTCACCGAAGTCCCAGCTCCAGTGCGCAAACTGACCGTTTACAATGGTTGATGTATCCTGGAAGGTATAATTCAAATCACAAGGTGCGCTGGTGGCAGAAAAGCCCGGAGTCATCACTGTTGAATTAAGTGTGGTCGTAATGGCAAGCAGGCAATTCTGAACGGTGGTAAGAACAACTGTCACCTGCTGTCCGACAGTAGGGTTGTTAACAGTATCTATCTGGGTAGTAGGTCCATTGCTCCATTGATAACTCGTGAATCCGGGAGGCGCGGTAAGAATAACCTGGTTTGCTCCGATACAAAACTCTGTGGTAATTGCCATCGGCATGCAGTAGCAATCAATGTAAGCGTAGCCATAGTGACCGGTTAGATCACAGTCGCCCGTTTGAAACTGAATATTAATCGTCTGATTAATGTAGGAAACCAAACTTATGCCCACCGTTGTCCAATCCTTCCAAACCGTTTGGTTAACAGAGCATAAATTAAAACCAGGAATGTTTGCGCTTGCCACAACATTATAGTAACCGCATATCGGGTCAATCAAACTGTCAGCGGCATTGAGGACGCTGATTTCAAATCTTGGCTGCTCTGCGGGAAAATGACCCGGGTCTTGGAGCACCACAGCATAGCGGTAAACAAAAAGTGCATTGGATGCATCTACCGTCATCGTATATACAAGCCGTTCCGCCTGCGCTCCTGTTTGCTCATTCCCGAGTTTGCAAACATATCCTCCAACAAAAGCCGGAGTAATATTCAGTCCTCCACATGTACGCGGGTCAATACCGGCAGGTGAAGCAAGAATTGCGTGCTGATAAGGCGGTGTGATATCAATACCCACTGTTGGTGTATTGATAGGACAACAGGTGCCGGTGTATCCCTGCCACTCAGGAGTAAATGTGCCTGTCTCAAAGTCAGCACCGGGGCAATTGCCTGTGCTCTGAGCGTTTGCTGAAAAAACATTCAGCATAATCAAGGATGCAGCAAAGCATGCACCGATGAAATTCTTGTAGATGTATCTGGTCATGTTGATTTGATTTTTTGTTTTGGTTATGGTAAACTTCGGTGTCTATTTAATCAGTGGTTCGCGTCATGTTCGCGGAGAACTTTTCCCTGCGTGTTGATGTAAACAATTTTTTCTCCGTTATGAACAATCGCTTCTCCGTTTTTAAAACTTTCCGCTTTGATAAATGACGGCTGAATTACAAAATTGCCCTGGGCGTTGATGAAGCCCCACATTCCCTGTTCATTCATCACGGGGGCGACACCGTCAGCAAAGTCACCGGCATTGTAATAATTAAATCCGAGCACGATGTTTCCCTGCCTGTCAATGAAACCATACTTTCCGTTTTGTTCAACACGCGAGAGGTTGCTGTGGAAACCGGCAGCAAAAACATAGTTGCACGGAATTACAAGTTGACCGCTTGTGTTTATGTAACCGTATTTCCCATTCATTTTTACTTTGGCAAGTCCGTCAGAAAATATGGATGCCTCTTCGAAGATGAACGGGATGATAACTTCTCCGTGGTCATTGATGTAACCGACTTTTGCTCCGTCATAAACGAAAGAGTAAAAGCTGCCGTCAGACAATTGAATCATGTTGCTTGCCGAAAGATATTTTGCCGGCACAACAACCTCTCCGGTGACGGAGTTCTTAAGTCCTGCTTTTCCTTTTTCATAAAATACGTTGGTGTACTGTGCAGAACTTGCAGCTGCAAACAGCATTGCTGCAATCAGCGTAAATAGATTTTTTGTTCTCATGTTTGATGATGATTAAAAAGTGAATTTATGAAATGATGATTTAAAATCCGTAAGGGTACTGTTAATTGTTGAAAAATGATTTGGCTAATTAATAGAAAATTTATGTCAATAGCAAGAAGTATTTGGCAATGGTAAAGTTTCCATAAGCGAATGAATGTTTTCAGGTAATGAAAATTTTAAGAGTTGATGATGCAATTCCCTGTTTCCCCTTTTGAATTAAAGATGCAGCAAGCGCCCAGATAGTTGCAAACAGCAGAAAATATTGGCTAAACGATTCCCTGCAAGCGGTTACTGAGCCGGCTTTCAGGACTCCCGGACGAGGGAATCCCCCGTAAACAGGGCTTTTCAGAACTTTACGGAAACCCCCGCCAAAAAAATCCTGCCTGCCTGAGGATAATAAAAGTTCTCCGAAACAATTTCTCCACCTGAAATGTAACCGTATGTGTAGCCGTTTGATTCATACACTTCGTCAAGAATATTATTAACCAGCAGCGTCAGGGAAAATTCTTTGAAGAGTTTTGTTTTCACTTTCCGGTTCAGGCGCAGGTCGTTTACAAAATAAGAACCGAGTTTTTTATTTTCATCCGCGGTGTTGTCGAGAAACTGCTTGCCGACATACTTTGATTGAAGTGAAGCTGAAAAATTTTTCACAGGCGAATAATTAAGCACTGCACAGGAAACCACGGAAGGAGAAAAAGCAATATCTGTTTTTCCATAAGCAGTTTCTTTCTGAGTTCCGTCATCGTAATTATCAACAAATTCAGAGTGAGATTTTATTTTGTTTGAACTGAAAGAAGCGTTGAACGCAGCGTTGAATTTTCCGGAGAAGATAAAGGCAGCTTCCATTTCCACACCTGCACGCGAACTTTCGGAAATGTTTTTGCGGGTGTATTCACCCACATCGTTGATTTGCCCGGTGAGAATCAACTGGTCTTTGTAATTCATGAAATAAAAATTTATTCCGGCTGAAGTCTTGTTCGATTTGAATTTATATCCCGCTTCCACATCGCTCATGTATTCCGGTTTGGGGCGGCTCGATGGCGTGGAGTTCACATAATCATCGCGCACAGGTTCTTTGCCTGCGAACGAAACAGAAGCATAAACAGAATTCCTGTTGTTAAAGTCATACGTTACGCCTGCTTTCGGATTGAAGAAACTCACCTCCGCCTGCTGCTGGCGCTGCTCAAGCGCATCGGTAAAACCGGGGAAGCGGTAACCGACAGCGCGCAGTTGCAAATCACCAAACAAATGAAGGCGTGCACTCGCGTCATAAAATATTTTTCCGAAAATATTCATATCGGTTTTCAGCGCATCGCTGCTTTCATATTCATAAGGCGTTGTCAAAATTATTGGAGGTAAATATTGCGCCCAGGTGATTTCATTGAAATGGTCGCCTGCATATTGATTGAGCGCACCGCCCAAGGTCATTTGCCAGCGTTTTGCATTCTTATTCACTGACCATGTCAATCCGTAGAAATCATTGTCGAGCCATTTTCTTCTGACAAGATTTGTGTATGCAATCGTATCGCTGCCAATAATTATATCCGGTAATCCATAATAACTCAAAGCACCTGCACCGTATAAATCATTTGCTTCTTTGTATTCTTCATAATATCCTTTGCCTTTAGTTAAATGCGCTGTCAGATTCAAATCCCAGTGGTTGCGGAGTTCTTTGGAGTAGATGAGTTGATAATAATCCTGCTGATAGTTGTCTGTCTGGTTGTGATAGTAATTTATGTTTCCGTAGGCATCATAATAAATGCCTGCCGGATTAAAAGTTCTGTTTGTCCCGAGCGAATCTTCCTGTACACCATACCATGCCTGGTATGTTTTCTCTTTGCCCGACATTACAATAAATCGCAAGCTGCTTTTGCTTCCGAAGAATCCACCGCTCAGGTAAAATGATTTTAAATCCGAACTGGCGCGGTCAATGTATCCGTCAGAAGTTATTTTGGACACACGTCCGTCAAAAGAAAAACTTGTCCGGCTACTGTCGGATTTCTTGTTCAGTAATCCTGTTCCGAAGCCCACTGTATTTTTCCATGTGTTGAACGAACCGAATGAACTGCTGATGCTTCCGTACGGCTCGGCAGAAAATTTCTGTGTCTGAATATTCACGCTTCCGCCAAAAGCACCTGCACCGTTTGTCGAAGTTCCGACTCCGCGTTGAATCTGGATGTTGTCAACCGATGAAGCGAGGTCGGGCAAATCAACCCAGTAAACACCATGCGCTTCGGCATCGTTCACCGGAACACCGTTGAGTGTAACATTCACTCTTGTCGCATCGCTGCCGCGGATGCGGATGCCGCTGTAGCCGATTCCTGTTCCTGCGTCAGACGTAACAACAACAGAAGGGGTCATGTTCAGCAGGTAAGGCAAATCCTGCCCGAGATTATTTTTTTCTAACTCATCCTTATTGACGCCTGTATATGCCACAGCCGAATGAGTTGTGGCGCGCGTGGCTGTTATGGTGACTTCTTCGGAGAGATAAATTTTCTTTTTCATTATCACAACAATTTCTGAAGAAGAAGGAACACTTGCTTCCACAATTTGTTTTTCGAATGAGATGTGTGAAATGATGAGGCGGCAGTTTCCGTCCTTAAGATTTCGCAGAACAAATTTCCCGTCCCTGTTGGTGACAGCAGCATTGAACGTATTTTCAACCTGCACCGCAGCACCGCTGATGGTTTCACCATTGTTTTCACTTTTCACGATTCCGGTGAGCGAAGAAGTTTGACTGAATGCATCGAAGCAGTTTGCAATAATCAGCAGAAAGAATAATTTTTTTTTCATTGGTTTAGTGATTAATTTATTTCTCGCAAAGACGCAATGTTCGCCAAGTGATAAGTCCGCAAGGGATTTAAAAAATCATTAATGATTTTTTTACTCTGCGAACTTGCTTCTTTGCGTTCCTAGCGACTTTGCGAGACACTTTTACTTTTTGCGTAAAATCAACTAATAATTTACCGATGCAAAAGCGGGGCAACCCATGCACCATCAATAGAGATTAAACACCAAAAACAACTGCGGAATTGTTTCCCTTCGCAGGCATTACCCTGAACAGGTTCTTCGGGTTTTATCTCAGCCCTCACCATTTATCGGAGAGCACCCCTTAACAGGATGTAAAAGTAAAAATCTATTACCTAAGAACAAGCAAAATTATTTGTCACCGCAGTGATGAAAAGAAAATAGCGCTGGTAATTTACATGTGCACCACCGGTGCCCTGTTGAGCAGGGTATCTTCAATAAATTTTTTGCCTTCGTCCGTAATCACATAAGCGCCTCTGTGGTGAGAACCCTTCCATTTTATGAGACCTGCTTTGCGGAGCGCGCCCGTTTGCCGGTATGACGTAATCTTGATGAGCCGGAACATGCTGCGCAACTGCACTGCCGACAGTGCGGGATGTTTGTACAGATAAATAAGTATGTCAATCTGCTGCCTTTGTGCATTATTGATTCTTCTTGTGATGCCGCGCCTTTTGCGCAGCTCAGAAGCTAATATTTCATAGTCCCATCTTTGTAGAGGTGGTATCTCTTTTGCCGTTTCCGGAAGTTTTGTAGTTGCGTCCATATTGATTTCTGATTAAGAATATTAATCTTTCGGCTTTAAAGGTACAATTTCTAATGCAAATTATCACCCTTCCGGTCTGACAGCGCCCATTTTGCTTGCAAACTATCACCCTTCAGGTCTGACAGCAGGCGTTTTACATGCAAACTATCACCCTTCAGGTCTGACAGCATGCATTTTACATACAAACTATCACCTTTCCGGTCTGACAGCACGCGTTTTACATGCAAACTATCACCTTTCCGGTCTGACAGCAGGCGTTTTACATGCAAACTATCACCTTTCCGGTCTGACGGTACGCGTTTTACATACAAACTATCACCCTTCCGGTCTGACGAACACAGTTTATTATTCAAATTATGGTTTTGTATCTATTCCTTTGACAAAATGCATAAAGAATTATAGCCCGAAATACTTTTCGATATGCTCCACAGCATTTTCAATCCTCTTGTTTCCTTCACCGCTCACGATTCTGTAGCTGAATTTTCTTCTGTCGAGTTCGCTTTTATATAAATCGAAAAAATACTTCCTGCGGTCGGGGTTTTCGCGGACGCGCTCGGCTATCCAGGGAAGGTCGGGGACGGTGAGCAGGTACAAGTCGTATTTTCTTTTGGTGATTTCCTCTTCGAGCCACTCCGGAATTTTTTTGAATTTGTCTTCGAACCAGATTTTAATGTTGATTAACTCTGTATCAGCAAATAAAAAATGCTGCGCCTGCTTCATCGTTTCATCTTCCATCCTCATTTGCTCCCGCGCACAATGAATTACATCTTCATAGGTGTACTGGCGCGAAAGATTTTCCAGGTATGTTCTTGCATACTCCGGAACACAAACCGTTTTGTAATGCTCCGCCAATTGCGCACACAGCGTTGACTTTCCTGTTGACTCAGGACCGATGAGCGCTATGCGTTTGACGGAATTTGCTTCAGTGATTTTTTCCATTCCATATATCCCAGCACGGCAAGGAGGATAAAAATAAAATACAGCCCGCTGGTCAGATAGAGTGATTTGTAAATATACATGCCGACATAAATCACATCTGCCATAATCCAGATGAGCCAGTTCTCGATTTTCTTTTTTGCAATGAGCCACTGCGCAATCAAACTCATTACGGTGGTGAGCGCGTCCAAGTATGGAAGTGATGCATCCGTCTTGCTGTATAAGAATGTGCCGAGCAAAACGGTGGCGCCAATTCCGATTATGGCAAACAAAATGAGGGCAGCGTTATCGGAGCGGGTTACCTGCAGTTTTTTGTCTTCTGTTTTCTCTTTCCATTGCATCCACCCGTAAACGAGAAGCGCGATGTAAATGATTTGCAGTCCGGCATCGGCATAAAGTTTCGACTTAAAAAAAAGATAAGCGTATAGCGCCACATTAATTATCCCGGCAGGAAAGCAAAAAATATTTTGCCTGATGGTGAGCCACACACCGGCAATTCCGAAAACGGTTCCGGCAATTTCAATGTATGTAATCTGCTCTCCGAAAATTTCAATCATGCCGCGCAAAGGTATAGGTTAGTGAAATTATCTGCCGTTCGAAAAAAATTAAATAGTTTTGACTGATTAATTTATGTTTCGCAAAAAGTAAAAGTGTCACGCAAAGACGCAATGAACGCAAAGGAGCAAGTTCGCGGAGTAAAAAAATCATTAATGATTTTTTTTAAACCTTGCGGGCTTATCACTTTGCGCACATTGCGTCTTTGCGAGAAACAAACTTGCGTAACATGAGTAATTAATTTTAAAGCCAATGAAAATAAATTTTCCGAAAGGAGCAACCACAGGCCGTGTGCTCATTGTCCTTTACCTGGTAGTGTGCATTGTGGAAGGATACAATGTGTTTCCCATCCGCGAACTTACTTCCGAAAGCATAAGAAGGTACAGCGCCATTTCGGAAAGAGCCATGCAAAAGCTCGGCATTATAACACAGATACGGCTTAACCTCGACAATATTGAAACGGCAAAATTCAAGCATATACTTAACGAAGACAGGGAAGCCATGAGAGCAGAAATGGTTGAGATTAACCGCACGACATCAAGCAATGATTCTTTGTTTAAGGAATTACGAAGACGCATCGTTGATACAGAGGAGGAGACATATTTTAAAATGGTACTCGAAAACAGATGGCTCAATATGGAAAGCCGCAAACATCAGCTTCGGCTAAGCATGAGCGGTGAGAAAGAAAAAGCGATAGAGTATTTTCAAACCACCAATGAACAGGTGCGCCTCGAATACGGCAATGCCATTGAAGCGCTTACAGAGCATATTGTTGTTCAAACAAAACGCCTTACAACGGAAACACACGAATACATAATTCAAAAGCGCAAACCGGTGGATGCTGTGCTTTTGTTGTCTGTCATACTTGTGGTGATTACGGGGCTTGTGGTTTTTGCAGTCAATAGAAAACTAAACCTGCACAATGCAGAACTGGCTGTTCAGGAAAAAAAATACCGCGACATGGTTGACAACACCGATGAAATGATGTCAACCCACAATGCCAACGGAGAAATAATCTGGGCAAACCGCTCGTGGAAAGAAAACACACAATACACGGATGACGACATCAAAAAAGGACTTCGCGCCCGCGATATACTTGATGACGAGACCAAGGCAATTTACAGCGAGCGTTTTCGTAAAATCATGAACGGGGAAAGCGTGGGAAATGCAGAAGGAACCATCATCAGCAAAAGCGGTGAGAAAGTTTTTGTATTTGGAAAAAGTATTCCCGTTAAAACGGACGGTAAAATAACAGGGCTTCAATCCTTCCTGCGGAACATCACCGTAAGAAAACAAGCCGAACAGCGCGCACAGGAAAGCGCTATGAACTACCAGCGGGTGGTAGAAAACATTCACGATGGCGTTTGCATAGACGATGTCGAAGGCAAGGTGATTTTTGCCAACAAACAGTTCTGCGAAATGCATGGAGTAGATGAAAGCCGGATACCGGGACTGTTCTTTGAGGATTACCTTGCACCGGAATACAGAACGCTGCTTCGCGACCGGCATAGCCGCAGAATTGCAGGCGAGAAGGTTCCTGAAGATTTTATTTTTGAAGGCATTACTAAAGACGGTGCCCGGAAACTGTTTGAGGTTCGGGTAACTCCCATCGTGGAAAAAGGAAAAGTAATCGGCACGCAATCCATTCACCGTGACATCACCGAAAGCAAGGAGGCGGAAGAAAAGCTTATTGAGACCTCGATGCGGCTGCAGAACGTGCTGAATATTTTCGATAACTCTTTCTGGGGATATGATGTGCTCAATAAAAAGATGCTTTATGTATCACCGGGTAACGAAAAGGTATTCGGTTATCCCGAAAAAGATTTTCTTTCCAATTCCAATTTATGGTTTGAAGTCGTGTTGGATGAAGACAAACCGAAATTCAAAGATGTATGGGATAAGCTATACCAGGGCCGTTCCGCTCAAATTGAATTCAGGATAAAAATGCCGGACAACACCATTAAATGGATTGAAAGCAAAATGGCGCCAAGTTTAATGGCAGGGCAGCTTTCAAGAATTGACGGAATAGCCATTGACATCAACGAAAGAAAAAATGATGCCTCAATCATAGAAAAAAACATGGTGGAACTGAAAAAGACCAATGAGGAACTCGACCGCTTTGTTTACAGCACCTCACACGATTTGCGTGCGCCTCTTTTAGCCATACAAGGTCTGTTGGATTTAATGGAGCATCATGCCGGCAACCAAAAAGAAGTTGCATTATATAACGGAACGATGCGAAAAATTATAAACCAGATGGATGATACCATCAAGGAAATTCTCGATTACTCGCGCAACGCCCGGCTTCAGATTATTCCCGAACAACTCGATGTAAACAAAATGGTGGAAAATTCTCTCCGCCAAATCAGCCAGACCCATAGCAGCAGCAATATTGCTTTCTCCTGTTCGGTAGATGATTCGGTTCCTTTTTATTCCGACAAGATGCGCTTCACAGCCATCGTCAATAACCTTTTGGTGAATGCATTTAAATATGTCCGCGATGAAGAAAAAAATCCGTTTGTCAAAGTCACGTTCAGTTCCGGAGAAAAAGAAGGAGTGCTCACCGTAGAAGATAACGGGGAAGGTATTGAGCCGGAATACCGGGAAAAAATATTTGAAATGTTTTTACGCGTCTCCGAAAAATCAGACAGTTCAGGTCTTGGTCTTTATATTTGCAGGGAAATCACCGATAAATTGAATGGTTCTATTGAAGTCAGTTCAGTTTCTGGAAAAGGCAGTATCTTTACCGTTCGAATTCCGAATTTGAATAATACAATTCAAAGTTAGTTTTATGAAGGTAGTTTTAGTTGACGACAACCCGCTGTTCAATTTCATAAGCTCAAAAACACTGACAAGCATGGGGTTTTCCAATGATATCAGGGAATTTATTTCCTGCACCAAGGCGCTTAAGTTTTTAAAAGCGGCAGCAGCCACTCCTGAAGTGCTGCCTGACATAATTTTCCTCGATGTGAAAATGCAGGTCATGGATGGTTTTGCATTTCTCGATGAGTTTGAAAAGCTTCCGGACGAAGTAAAATCGAAAGTCAGGATTTCGATGCTCACTTCTTCGCTGCTCGAATCGGACAGGCAGCGCGCCATGAACTACAGCAATGTTATAGAGTTTCTTAACAAACCACTCACAAAGGAAAAACTTCAAAACATACAGCATAAGATTTCCCGTCAGGGAAAAAATTAGTGCTAAAAAAATG
The DNA here is from genome assembly GCA_035293345.1 of Bacteroidia bacterium. Classification (GTDB taxonomy): domain Bacteria; phylum Bacteroidota; class Bacteroidia; order AKYH767-A; family 2013-40CM-41-45; genus 2013-40CM-41-45. The sequence goes on along the minus strand of DATDOJ010000255.1, from coordinate 12,590 downwards.
ATTTTGATTAAACCGCGTTATCAACCATGAGTGTCCTCTCTAAAATTATTGATTCCCTTACCATCAGCGTTCACACCGCTGAAATGAGAGAAGTATTAAAACCCCTTCATATTTCAGGAATAGTGATGCCGCTTAATTATCTGACTCAGTTGAATAAAGGCACCCTATACAACGACAGCAACCCGGTTCCGATGAAAGAGGGCTCGTTTATTTTCCAGCCGGCCGGCTCTGTGATAACTACAAAGTTCATGAAAGCGGAACAGTACCGTGTCATCAGTCAAATGCTTTTTGAATCTGAAGAGGAGCGGCAAGAATATATGAGGACATTAAATCCGATGGAGAAAATTCCTTATGGTAAGGAGATTTTCAGTTTTGTTGCCTTTGATGTTCAGCTTTATGGAGCCATCCCGTTTTTCAAGGTGCTTGAATTTGGCGCGGTTGACATACCGTATGATGAAGAATTATCGGTCCTGCTCCAAAATTTATGTCTTGAGTTTGCGCAGAAGCGAATCGGAAAAGTCCGGCTGCTGAAAAACTACACGGAAGAACTGGTGATTCATATCCTGCGTTATGTTGCTTCTCAACCCGAATACGAAAAGAAAATTGAGAAGATGAATTTCCTTACGGACGAACGGCTGGTCACTATTATTCAGTACATAAGTAATAACCTGAGCGGTGACTTATCCAACAAGCGCCTGGCTGAAATCGTTTTCCTCTCGGAAGATTACATCGGGCAGTTTTTTAAGTCGCTCACAGGAAACAATCTGCAGGATTATGTCGAATACCAGCGCCTCGAGCGTGCATGCCAGATGCTGATTTCAACCTCCGACAACATACAGCAGATTTCGCAGTCAGTCGGTTTCAAAGACCCTGCCTATTTCAGCCGCAGGTTTAAAATGAAATATAATATGAATGCGAATGCGATGCGCAAACTCGAAGAAGGCATCATCTGAACGAGTGAACCGCGTTAGCGATTTCAGAAATCAGTCCCGGATTTTTTTCAATTGAGTTTCCTGTTACAATTACATCGGCTCCGGCTTTGCAGCGCTCGCGCGCAAGTTGTGCCGAGCGGATTCCACCGCCTGCTATAATTGGCGTATCAATTTTTTTTCTCACTGCCTTGAGCATGTCGGTGTTGATGGGTTCTCTGGCTCCGCTGCCTGCGTCCATGTAAATCAGTTTCATTCCGAGCAGTTCGCCAGCCAGGGCGGTGGAAGCGGCAATGTCTGTTTTGTCTTTCGGAATAGGTGTACTGTTACTCATGTATGAAACGGAAGTGGGAGCTCCGCTTTCAATCAGCATGTAGCCGGTGGGAATAACTTCAATGCCGCTTTGCCTGAGCATAGGCGCTGCGATGACATGATTGCCGATGAGCATTTCCGCATTTCTGCCGGAGATGAGCGAGAGAAATAAAATCGCATCAGCGCGTTTTGAAACCTGCAGCGTGTTTCCGGGGAACAAAACAACAGCGCCTGAATATTTTTTACGGATGGAACGAATGCACGAATCCAGGTTATCGCGCGTGAGCAAACTGCTGCCGACAAAAACAAAATCTGCATGAGCATCTTCACACAACTCCGCAGCCGACAGCAATTTTTTTCCCGACAATTTATCCGGGTCTATCAATACAGAAAAAAGTTTTTTGCCTTTCCTGTGGGCAGCTAATATTTTTTCGAAAACATTTTTCATGCAGCGGCAAATGTAATATTGTTTGAAATCCGATAGAAGTAATCAGTGCTTGAATGTAACGCCCCTCTCCTGGAGGAGAGGGGTAGGGGGTGAGGGCTTACTGACTCCCATAGACCACCACCAGCCCATCCCTGAAAAAATAATTAATCCGGAAATGCAAAACAGTGTTTTCGATTTTTATCTCAGCATCAACCGTTCCTTCGTTCGAAAGAGCAAATGGATAAACATGGAGATGCTTTTTAAAATCAACTCCGCCCTTTCCGTAAATCTTAAACAAAACTTCTTTCACTCCCCAGATGATATGCAGCGCTTCTATTCTTTTTTTATACGGAATATATTCATCCTCTTTATCATTAATGAATTTCTGAGAAATCTTTACAATGCGCTTGCTTATTGTTTCTATATCTATTCCTGTAGCTCTTGAAGGATGAAAAATAATGGCAGCGAAATTTTTTGTGTGCGAAAATGAAATGTGTCCGTTGCCGTTTTTCAGATGCGGCTTTCCTTTTTCATCATAAACGATTTCATCCGGGTGCGCAACATTCAGCACATCTTTCAAAAGTATTCTCACCGTAAGCCATTCTTTCTTTCTTGTCTCGCTGCGGAAATTTTCAACTTCGGCTCTAACGATTTCAGAAGCGTCCGACAGAGATAAAAGTTCATCAACGCTCTCCGTCATTTGCCAGAGCGCAATTTGACTCCCGTCAGGTTTTTTCTTAGTGAGATGTATAGGCATTCAATCAATAAATCAATAAATCAATAATTCAACAATAGCTTTTCTTCTATCTTTGCGCCCGTAAAATAAAGAAACAAAATGTCCACTACAACCACCACATCAAAATACGTGAAATATAAAGTCAAAGACCTCTCGCTTGCCGAATGGGGCAGAAAAGAAATCACCCTTGCTGAGGCGGAAATGCCCGGCTTGATGGCACTGAGAAAAGAATATGGAGCATCGAAGCCGCTCAAAGGCGCGCGTATTGCCGGCTGCCTTCACATGACTATTCAAACGGCAGTGCTCATTGAGACGCTCAAAGAATTGGGCGCGGAAGTCACTTGGAGTTCGTGCAACATTTTCTCCACACAGGACCATGCGGCTGCTGCCATTGCCGCTGCCGGAATTCCGGTGTATGCCTGGAAAGGAATGAACGCTGAAGAATTCGACTGGTGCATCGAGCAGACATTATTTTTCGGAGAAGACAGAAAACCACTCAACCTGATTCTTGATGATGGCGGTGATTTAACCAATATGGTTTTCGATAAATATCCTGAACTCATCAAAGGGCTCAAAGGTTTATCTGAGGAAACAACAACCGGTGTTCATCGCTTGTATGAACGTATGCAGAAAGGAACGCTTCCTGTTCCCGCCATCAACGTGAACGACTCGGTTACCAAATCGAAGTTCGACAACAAATACGGCTGCCGCGAATCATTGGTTGACGCCATCCGCAGAGCAACGGATTTAATGCTCGCAGGAAAAGTTGCTGTCGTTGCCGGCTTCGGTGATGTCGGCAAGGGTTCTGCTGAATCGCTCAAAGAAGCAAAGGTGCGCGTCATCATCACCGAGATAGACCCCATCTGCGCATTGCAGGCAGCGATGGAGGGTTATGAAGTGAAGAAGATGAGTGACGCTGTGAAAGAAGCCGACATTGTAGTTACGGCAACAGGCAACTTCAACATAGTCACGGGCGCTCATTTCAAAACGATGAAACACAATGCCATCGTGTGCAACATCGGGCACTTCGATAATGAAATTGATATGGCATGGCTAAACACCAATTACGGTCACAGCAAAGACACCATCAAACCGCAGGTGGATAAATATACCATTGAAGGAAAAGACATCATCGTTCTTGCCGAAGGTCGCCTGGTGAATCTCGGCTGTGCTATGGGGCATCCTTCGTTTGTCATGTCCAACTCATTCACCAACCAAACGCTTGCACAGCTCGAACTCTGGACCAATGCCGGCAAATACGAAAACAAAGTATATACCCTGCCCAAGCATCTCGATGAAAAAGTGGCCCGCCTCCATCTTGCCAAAATCGGTGTGGAGCTCGACACGCTCACGCCTGAACAGGCAAAATATATTGGCGTGGATGTGAAAGGTCCGTTTAAGCCGGATTATTACCGCTACTAAAACATCAACTTTTGGGGGATTATTGGTTCATAGGTAAAAAGTCCAAAATTTCGCTTAAAATCGATTTTGGAAATTAAAAAATCGATTTTTCTTTTTCTTTAATGCATTAAAATATTATTTCAACGCGTTTTTCTAATTCTTTAGTGGACTAAAATATTATCCGAACGCGTTTTTCTTTTTCTTTAATGCGCTAAAGTATTATCCAAACGCATTTGGCTATTACCCGAATGCTCTGCGGCATTGCCCAAACGCGTTGTGTTAATGCCGGAATGCACTCTGGCATTGCCCGGATGCGTTTCACTATTACCCAAATGGGCTGCGGAACTGCCCAAACGCGTTTCGCTATTACCCAAATGGGCTGCGGAACTGTCCAAATGCGTTTCGCTATTACCCGAATGCACTATGGCATTGCCCGGATGCGTTTCGCTATTATCAGAATGCTATTGAAATTGGAGGGAATAAAAAAAATGAAGTCAATATTTTAGTAAATCAAGCAGCATTGCCTTAAATCTCTCCTTCGGCAAAAAGTTCCATTCAAGATTAATAGCAAACGGAACCGGAGTGTCAAGCGCAGCGCAGCGCATGACAGGCGCATCGAGATATTCGAAGCAGTGTTCGGTGATGCTTGCAGAAAGTTCTCCGCCAATTCCTCCGGTGAGCGTGTCTTCGTGAAGTATAATTACCCGACCGGTTTTTTTCACTGACTCAAAAACAGTTTCTCTGTCCCACGGCAGAAGCGTGCGCAAATCAATCATGTCTGCGCTGATGTTTTTATTTTCTTTCAGCGCTTCCAGCGCCCAGTGAACTCCGAAGCCGTAAGAAATTATGGTGACATCATTTCCTTCCCTGAGCAGTTTTGCTTTTCCGATTTCTGTCGTGTAATAATCTTCGCTCACTTCTTCAGTGATGCTTCTGTACAATGCCTTGTGCTCAAAAAACATGACAGGGTTCGGGTCTTCAATGGCAGCGAGCAATAATCCTTTTGCGTCAGCCGGAAAGGCAGGATAGACAACCTTCAATCCGGGCGTGTGAACAAACCATGCCTCATTCGACTGCGAGTGAAAAGGTCCCGCATTCACTCCCGCGCCTGCAGGCATCCGGATAACAACATCTGCGTTTTGTCCCCAGCGGTAATGACTCTTCGCGAGATTGTTTACCACCTGCGTAAATCCGCTCGATACGAAATCGGCAAACTGCATTTCGACAATGCTTTTGAAACCATTGATTGATAACCCAAGCCCCGCACCGATTATTGCCGACTCACACAGCGGAGTATTTCTCACACGCTCTCTTCCAAACTCATCCACAAAACCGAGCGTTGCCTTGAATACGCCACCGTATTCGGCAATGTCCTGTCCCATGATGATGAGGTTGGGAAATTTTTTCATAGCGAGGCGCATGGCATCGGTGATGGAGTCGAGATAACGAACTTCCTTTCCCGTACCACTGTGTTCCCCTTCTCCTAAAGGAGAAGGGGTTAGGGGATGAGGTGCATACACATCTCCAAGTTCAACTTCTGTGTCAGGGGTAACTTCCGGCTCATTGAAGGCGACATCAAGTCCCGCTTCAATTTCCTTCTTAATTTCTTTTCTGAACGCAGCAATGTTTTCTTCGGTAATCATTTTTTTCTGCAAAAGAAAATTCTCGTAGTTGTTCAGCGGGTCTTTCTTTCCCCATTCATCAAAAAGTTCTTTGGGAATATATTTTGTGCCCGATGCTTCTTCGTGTCCGCGCATGCGGAAGGTGATGCACTCAAGCAGAATCGGTCTCGGATTGTCCCGCAGCGACTCAGCAAGATTTTTTATTGTCGAGTAAACTGCAAGAATATTATTGCCATCCACTTTCACGCCTTCAATTCCGTAGCCGATGGCTTTATCAGTAAATTGTTTAAACCGGAATTGCTCGCCCGATGGAGTTGAAAGTCCGTAACCGTTATTCTCGATGACAAAAATCACAGGCAAATCCCAGACAGCGGCAACGTTCACCGCCTCATGAAAATCTCCTTCGCTGGTTCCGCCATCGCCCGTGAAAACAGCGGTGACTTTCTTGTTTTTCTTCAGAATATTTCCGAGCGCAATTCCATCCGCCACCCCCATCTGGGGACCGAGATGGGAAATCATTCCCACGATATGATACTGCTGTGTGCCGAAATGAAATGAACGGTCGCGCCCCTTGGTGAAGCCGCCTGCCTTTCCCTGGAACTGGAGAAACAATTTGTCGAACGGAATTTTTCTTGCCGTGAACACGCCAAGGTTGCGGTGCATGGGAAGAATGTATTCATCATCATCCATCGCCATCGTGCAGCCGACAGAAATCGCTTCCTGCCCGATGCCCGAAAACCATTTTGAAATTTTTCCCTGCCGCAAAAGAAGAAACATCTTCTCCTCAATCATTCTTGGTTTGAGGAGTTCGCGGTAAAGCGAAATAAGAATGTCTGTATCTAACGAGCTGTATTTTTCAAAATCCATCATGTGTTCAGTAGCAGAATTTTAATTGAATGCGCTATGAATAAATTTAAACCACATAGGCACAATAGTAAAACAGGAGGCACATAGTTATTAATCTTCGGGTAATTTAGAAAACAAGTTATTGACCAGAGTTTTTTGTCCTTCTTTAAAAATATTTACGCAATGAAAATTAATTAATATTCCTTTGGGCTTTTGCAACATCTGCATATAAGAGAGTAAGATTGCGTCATGTATTGGCAGAAGCCCTTCCTGTGCTTTTAATTCCACACACAGAATGTCTTCTACCAAAACATCTAATCTCAATTCCGTATCAAGTTCCAGTCCCTTGTAATTTACAGGAACCCAAATTTGACCTTTGCATTGCAACCCTGTCAACTGCAATTCTCTCAAAAAACATTTCTCATAAACACTTTCCAGCAAACCGGGTCCCAGAAGTTTATGTACTTCTATAGCACAACCAATAATATTATACGTGAGTTCGTTTAAATATTTTTTTGTTATTCTCATTCATCCAAAATTGAAACAAGTTTCTATGTGCCTCTGTGATTCAGGTTTCTATGTTCCTATGTGGTTCCAATTTTATTTTTTCATTTCTGAAGTATTCCAAACGACAGCAAGCAAATACATCTGGCAAAAGTATTTAAAAAATACACCCTACCTTTGTGCGTAAACACAAATCAGAATGTGGCAGGAAATAATTATCGGTGTCTTAGTGGCTGCGTCCGTCTTTTATCTCGGCAGAAGGATTTTCAAAACTACGGTGAAAGGAGAGGGTGGCGGTTGTGCCGACTGTCCGCCTGCTGAACGCGGAAAACATAACAGGAAATAAGTTTTAGTTGCACCAAATAAAAAAAGCCCTTCCCCGATAACTATCGGAGAAGGACTTTTCATTTGATAAGCAGCGCCTGAATTAGTGCGCAGCAGTATCTGCAGGCATTGCTGCTGAATCAGCAGGGGCTGCTTCTACCGGAGCGGCTTCAGGAGCAGCGGCTGAATCGGTTGTTGTTCCTTCGGTTGATTCCGAACCGCCACCGCAGGAATAGATGGTGAGCATTCCGGCAGCTAATACTAATGTGAGAAGTTTTTTCATGGTTTGTTTTTTAGGTTTCGGTCAAAAGTAATCTTTCTCCCGAATGAGTAACAAATTTTTTTAAAATAGTATTTAACAAAAAAATGTTAAAAAGAATGGGAATAACCTCCCTTTCAAAGCGCTACTTATTTTGCTCCTGGTTTCTTCTTTCCAACTGTAGGTACAGCAGGTGCTGTTTGACTCTTCGCTGTTTTCTTTGTTGCTTTCTTTTTTGCCGCAGCAATAGAATCCTGAGCCTTTGCAGCATTAGCAACATCTGTTGAATCCTGAATTCGCATTGCTTCAGCAGCTTGTGCAACTTCAGCGATTGAATCATTAACATGCTGTATTGCAGCAGCAGTTGAGTCCTGAATTCTCTGAGCTTCTTTCGCTTGTTCTTCAGCGCTCGGTCCGCAGGCGGCAACAAACATGAAGCAGGCAGCGGATAAAATCATTAATACTTTTTTCATTTGGTTTTATAGTTTAAATTTCGGGCAAATATAATTGAGTTTTAGTTACAGCGAAGCATTGTTAAAAATATTTGTCTTGCAGTTAAGAATTTTGATATTACTTTTGTCAACCATAAAATTATAACCCTTAAAACAATAAACAATGAAAAAAATTTTATTCGGAGTGTTTGCCGGACTAATCCTGGCTGCATTTATTTCTATCAGCAGTTGTAAGAAAGATGATACTGCTGCGCCTGTCATTTCTTTAAGTGGCGCAAACCCCTACACTTTATCGCTTAACAGCACGTATTCTGACCCCGGGGCAACAGCGTCTGATGATGAAGATGGTACTGTTTCCGTTACTGTTGACGCAAGTGCTGTCAATGAAGACCTTACTGGAACTTATATTGTTCATTATTCTGCTTCGGACGCAGCAGGCAATATAGGAATGGGAGAACGTACGGTAATTGTTAAAAACGATGCTGATTATCTTGCAGGGAGTTATGTGAATGCTTATGATACTTGTTCAAGTACTCCGGCAAGTATTTTTGATGCAACTGTTACTGCTTCAACCACAGTAAACAGAAAAATTTCAATTGGCAATTTTGGAGCTTTCGGGACTGCCATTACTGTTGATTTATCTGTAGATGCCGCAGGAATAATTACAGGAATTAACTTGCCGCAATCGCTTGGTGGAGGAACTCAACTTGATGTGATTTATTCAACAAACCCGGCATCCTCTGTTATCAGCCAATCAAGTCCTGTTCAATTTAAAATACATTATCATTGGATAGATGCTTCATCAAATTTTGATGAATGCATATCAACCTATACAAGATAATATTCTTTAATACCAAAAAGAAAGGGGCTGCCGCAAACAGCCCCTTTCTTTTTGCACCTCTCTCAGCATTTTTTTATACGTGCGGAAAATAAAAAAAGAACCCACTCAATATTCCTGATGATTGTTATTTGATTCACCAATCATATTGAGCGGGTCTCCTTCTTTCTTTTTCAAAAAAAAAATTTGTAAAGAACGTAACGAGTCAAAAGTAATAAAAATTATAAATGATGAATGTTGAATAATGAATTATGAAGTACGAAAGTTGAGCGATAGATATTTCCATTCAACATTCAAAGTTCAACATTCAACATTCATCATTCATCATTCCGGTTACGTTCCCTTGATTGCCTGCGGATATTTAACACAGCGGTCATATTTTCTCCACCACATAGCTCCCCGCCACAGCGCCCGGGTTGGTTACGTTGAGATTTTTATTGGTGGAAGTCCAGCCCCATTCGGCAGAGGTGACGGTGACATCGGCACCGTTGGTTAACTGGTGAGTGGTTTCAGTAACCACGCTGTTGTCGGCTGCTTTGAAACCGAAGTTGAACGCAGCGTCATCGCCCGTCACGCGGATGCGCAGGCGCACATCGGGCTGCGAAATGTTGTCAAAAACATTCTGCGTTTCATCGGGGTTGATGTCTGCGGTGACTTTCTTTGCCGATTCGTTGAAGGCGGCATTCAGGATTGCCTGGTCGAAATAGACATCGGCTTTGCTTTCATCGCCCACATATTGTAATGAAATGGTGAGCAGGTCAACGGTGAGTTGTTTTGCCAGCGCGGGTTTGCTCGCTGCAATATCGCTTTTCTCGGCAGCCACATCGCCTTTGGCGGCAAGCTGAAGGTTGCGGTTGGTGACAAACGTGCCGCGCAGGGTGTTGAAATCGAGTGAGAACTGGGCGGTGAAATCGCCTGCATGATTAGAAAGCACCGTCCGGTAGCGCAGCGTGATGGTGTCGAACGTTGCCAGGTCGGCACGCAGATATTCGGTGACACCGAGCGGATAGAATTCTTCATAGAACGAATCGTTGTCGCGGTAGGTATAGCGCACCAGCCCTTCGTTGTCGCTGATGTTTTTCTGGAGCGCATCGCGGCTGTCGTTCATGGCAATGGTTTTGCCTTCCTTCACCGCCTCGTTGAGGGCTTCGCTTGCCAGGTCGCCAAAGAAAGCATTGTATGCTGCGGTGACATCGGTGAGGATTTGGGTGAAAATGCCGCCCGGGTTGTTGGCGGTGAGCCGCTGGATGTGGTCTTCGGTGAATCCTTTGAGACGCTCCAAGCTGATTTTTGCGCTCCGAAAAAGAATTCTGAAGTACTTGACGAGTTCTATCATGATTGTTTGGGTTTAGGGTTATTGGTTCATATGTTTATTAGTTCATTAGGTAATTGGGGTAATTAGGGTAATTAGTTTAAGAATAGCACTTCCTTTTCCGGAAGTATGTCTTGTATGCTTACAAGGAGCATTTCCTTTTTAGGAAGTATGTCTTGTATGCTTACAAAGAGCATTTCCTTTTTAGGAAGTATGTCTTGTATGCGTACAAGTGGCATTTCCTTTTTAGGAAGTATGTCTTGTATGCGTACAAGGAACATTTCCGTTTTCGGAAGCCCGCCTTGTATGCATACAAGGGGCATTTCCTTTTTAGGAAAGGCGTCTTGCATGTTTACAAGGTGTGTTTCAGTTTTCGGAAGTCCGATTTCAGAATTTTGCAGGAACATTTTCATTTTCAAATTTTCAAATTAACTAATCTTCAAATTGATTTTTTATTTATTCTCCAATACTTCAATCCTCAACAACAACTCGGCAATAAGTTTCCTGAGCTGCTCAATTTCCGACTTCTGACTTCCATCATCCGACTTCAGTTTTTCATTTTTCATTTTCAAATTTTCAAATTCACTAATTTTCAAATTCAACTCCTGCACTGCTTTTACCAAGGGCACAACAAACTGAGCATAGCTCATCGTGTACAGTTCATTTTCATTTCGTGGAATGGTTACTCCGCTAAAGTTGTAACCTGTTTCTTTGGCTGCCTGCTCCACTTCCTGAGCGATGAATCCGCTTTGCTTAATTTTTTCAACATCATATTTTTCGGGATAATCGCGGGTTTTTTCGTTGCCTGTAATTACTCTCATGGATTCTATATTAAGATTGTAAGTAACAGGTCGCAGCTTCGAAATAAATTCCAATCCCTTTACATCTTCCTTCACATTATCTTTCACTCTTGAATCCGAAGCATAGGTGAACCAGGTTGTATTACCGCCTATCCATTGTGCACTCAGGTTTCCGATAAAAGCCTGGTTGGAAGCGGCATTTAAATAGCCGACATTGCCTAAGCTTAAAGTGTTGCTCACATTAGGTGCAGCAGCGTGGGTGCCGGTTTGTGCACCTAATGCCGCATTATCTAATCCTCCAACGTTGTTGTCAAGCGCCTCCCTACCAACAGCAGTATTGTAGGTTCCGCTGGTGGTGGAATAAAGTGCAGTATATCCGATAGCGGTATTAGATACTCCCGTAGTGTTGCTGCGCAAGGCAGTATGTCCAACAGCAGTATTGTTAATTCCAGATATTGTTGATGTGGGCTGGTTAGAATAAAGGGCTTCATAGCCAACCGCGGTATTGTTGCTTTGCCATGCAAAGCCGCCATTGTTGTATGATTGGGTATATAATGCGCTAACTCCAACAGCAGCATTCTGGCGCGCTGTGGTGTTGTTGCGAAGCGCCCACCCTCCGTAGGCGATATTCCAGTCACCTATGGTGTTGTTACGAAGCGCCTGTACTCCGGTGGACGAATTGTATGCTCCTGTGGTGTTGGAATAAAGCGCCTCAACTCCATTGGCGATATTGCCGAACCCGGTGGTGTTGGAATAAAGCGCATCTTTTCCGTTGGCGGTATTATAAGCTCCTGTAGTGTTGTTCCGCAAGGCATAATGTCCAATAGCAGTATTTTGAATTGCATCTCCCGTTGATGTGGGCTGGTTGGAAGAAAGAGCAGAATAGCCAACCGCAGTATTGGCGCTTACCCATTGTGAATTGCTGTTGCTGTATGATTGGGTCTCTAATGCCCTGAATCCAATTGCTACATTCTCACTTGCTGTGGAGTTTTGAGAAAGCGTAAAAGTTCCGATGGCGGTATTCTCACGTCCTGTGGTGTTTAAAGAAAGCGCAGCATATCCGATGGCTGTACCGTAACTTAGTGCGGTGTTTGAACCAAGGGCACTCTGTCCGATGGCGGTATTGTAATGTCCGGTGGTGTTGGAATAAAGCGCACTATTCCCGATGGCGGTATTTCCATGCCCGGTGGAGTTAAGATAAAGCGCGCGGTACCCGTTGGCAGTATTTTCATACCCGATAGTATTCGCATTTCCTGCGGCTCTTCCAATAAAAGTATTGTACAATCCTCCACCAATGGCATTATTTGCCTGACCTGCATTATTTCCAATGAATGTATTGTTTCCATCATCCGAATGTATCCAGAGCAAATCGGTTCCGGCAAAGTTGCGTAATTTAATGATTGGGTTGGTGTTGCTTTGTGTTGTGTGGGCATCAATGATTAGTTGAGAAGCATCAGCGCTTCCTTTTATGTGCAGCTTGCCAGCGGGAGTTGCGGTGTTGATTCCAACATTAGTTGCGTTATCAAAGAGTTGTGAGTTGCCGCCTGTTGTTGCAGCAGTAAATTTCACTACATAATTTGTTGTGCCGGAAATGTTGGCGGCACCGGTTGCTCCGGTATTTCCTGTTGCGCCCGTTGCACCGGTGGCGCCTGTTGAACCGTTAGTTCCGTTTGTCCCTGCTGCGCCTGTTGCGCCTGTTGCTCCGGTTGCACCGTTTGTTCCGTTTGTTCCCGCTGTGCCTGTTGCACCGGTGGCTCCGGTTGCGCCATTCGTTCCGTTTGTTCCCGCTGTGCCTGTTGCACCTGTCGCTCCGGTTGCACCATTTGTT
>DATDOJ010000254.1:0-2792 GCA_035293345.1 Bacteroidia bacterium | reverse complement strand
GTGCTGCCGTAAGAAAGAAAGTAGGAAGTGAAAGCAACAAAAAGATAAATGGAAAACAAAAGCAGGAACAAGCCAAAGACCTTGTGGGTTCGCTCGTCATATAAAAAATCAACAACGGAGCGGACTATGTCTTTTACCCTTCTTAAGAATTTCTTACCTGATTTGCCTGAGGATTTGTCCTCTGTTTCTGAGTCGTTTTTTGCCATTCAGCAGCCGTTGTGTGTTATGCGGTAAATATAGAAAAAGAGTAATGGCATCACAGAGAAGGAAGAATTGAAATTACGAAAGTAAAATGTTAATATCTGCTTAACGGAAAAAACCGGAAAAGTATTCATGATTTATTTCTTTTAAAAACATGAACAACAACCTGCTCTGATTTTTGATGATGAAATATTCCGCTTTCGGAACTATTTTTTGTCCCGGTTTTTTTTTGAAAGGATTGGTTTTCTGTTTTTGAAAAACAAACCCGTTGCATCATAAGGAAATCTCCTGACATAATCATTCCGGAGGTTCAGCGGTCATGTCATCCGTCACGCTTTTTTGTCGAATGGTCACCGTTATTCTGCCTGCCGTCACATTTCCGACCATGAGGGGAACTTATGACAGTATTATTATCTGCGATTTTATTTCAAACATATTTCCTTTTCATGTTGAACACAAAATTACAAAATCAGTCCCGATGCATCGGGAGTGAAATCCCGATAATGTCATCGGGACGGGATTTTTTATTGCGCATTTGTTAATAACGATATCATGAAAAAGAATCCTGATGTAAGAACAATGCGCGGTGAACATCCCGGATACCGGAAGTCCGCTCCATGAAACGGAAAATATTATACCGGATTTGTTATGTCCTGCATAGGAAGTCGCGGTTCCGGCTGCGGACGCGCGGAATCCTACGCAGGAAATTCCATTTTCTTATCAGGACTTGTGAAATCCTGTGTCGGATTTGCCGAATCCTATGTCGGATTTTCAAAATCCCTCGCAAAAATTCAAAATTTCGCAGGTATGTCTTTCAGGACATGCTGCGGAGTTTTTCAATACATAATTCCAATTCCTTTAATTTATTTAAATTTTTAAACTATAAAACATGGCAAAATTCTTTGTAAAATTAGGTCTTAAAGACCTCACCATTGCCGCCATCGTTGCGCTGGCGAGGCTCATTGTAACCAAAATCGGGCTGCTGCCGCCAGCCGTCATCACGCCCGACCCTCCGCTGGCGGATGTAACCACTGCGGCTAACAAATTAGAAGCATCGTCAGCCGAAGTGGCTGCTGCCAAGAGCACGCTGGCTCAAAAAGTAGCCACGCAGAACACGGACGAAAAAGCGCTGAAGGATTTGCTCACAGCCGAAGGCAGAACGGTGGACAACAAAGCCAATGGCGACAAGGCATTCATCGAATCATGCGGCATGCAAGCCACCGACACTCCATCGCCCGTTGGCGAATTGCCGCGCGTGATAAATCTTTCGCTCAGCCATGGCGACAACCCGGGCGAAGTGGATGCCCACTGGAACAGCGTAAAGAAAAGAGCAAACTACACCGTGCAATCCACTGCCGACCCCATTGGCAGCGCTCCGTGGGCGACTAAAAACACGCCCACCAAATCATCTGTCACCATCACCGGGCTTGTGAGCGGAACAAAAGTTTGGGTGCAGGTGTGCGCCAACGGAACGGCAGGCGCTGCTCCCTTCAGCGACCCGGCTGTGATTGTGGTGCCGTGAGTGTAATGACCAACCCCTCATATGTTTTCCGAACTCTTTAGGGGTTTCTTTTCACGGGGGAAAATGATTGTGGAGTGAAAGAATCCCTCTTAACTCCTGAGCGCAGCACAGACGATAGCCGCAGCCGCAGCAACGTTCAAAGAATCCGGTTTGTGTTTTCCTTTTTGCACTGCTGACGGAATGCTGACGGGATGAGTGATAAATGAGTTTAACTCCCCGCTGATGCCTGCGCTTTCGTTACCAAGTAAAATAATCGCAGGTGAAATAAGTTTTGTTTGATAAATGCTTTTTCCGTTAAGCACTGTTCCGTAAACAGGAACGCTGATTTTTTTTTGAGCAAATAATTCCTCCAGGTTGGTCTGAACTACGTTCACAAAAAACAAAGACCCCATAGCTGCCTGAACAACTTTCGGATTGTAAGCATCAACACTGTTTTCGGAACAGATGATATTTTCTATACCGAACCAATGAGCGATGCGGAGTATTGTTCCGAGATTTCCCGGGTCACTCACTCCGTCAAGCACGATGGAAATTGATTTGTTGATTACATCATAATTGATTTTCTGCTTTGGAATTTCGGCAACAGCAATAACCCGGTTGGGCGTGGTTAGCGCGGATATTTTTTTCAGTTCAGAACCGGAAACGATGGTGGAACGGTCATTAAAAATTTTGTCCTGGAACTTTTTTTCAGCAAACTCCTTAACAGAAAATATTTTTGAAACTGTATAACCCGACTGCAATAATTCCCCAACCACTTTCGGTCCTTCGGCAATGAATGAATTCTCTGCGTCCCTGAATTTTTTCTGATGCAGCGAACGCACGAAACTTATTTCTGATTTTGATGGCATTATTGTTGAATTGTCGGAGCACTTTTATGAACAACCGGCAACCGATAACCGATAACGATTAACCGATAACCGGAGAAAGCGAATGTATTATTTTTGTCCGATGCAGCGGTTTTTTTTTCAACGGAAGAAGTTCCGTTTAATTTTTGTCATGCTGGCACTGCTCATGACTGCCTGTAGTCCCACCCGTCATTTAAAGGAAGGTGAATATTTTTTCACCGGTT
>DATDOJ010000253.1:0-4292 GCA_035293345.1 Bacteroidia bacterium | reverse complement strand
GGGAGCGGGCGCAGTGGGAAATTACCAGGGCAGCGCGGGCGCGAATGCCAGCGAACTTCTTTCCAACCAGGTGAGCAACTGGCTGTCGCAGGTGAGCAAGGATGTAAACATCAGTTTGAATTACCGTGCCAAAGATGCAGTTAGCCGCGAGGAGCTTGACGTTGCTATTTCGACTCAGCAATTTAATGAAAGAGTGAATATTGACGTGAACCTCGGCTGGACCGGTGACAGAAGCACAGCCCAGCAAAACGCCACGCAGACACAAAGCAATATTATCGGTGATTTTAATTTCGAATACCGTGTCGGAAAAAGCAAATCAAGCAAGGTTCGGCTCAAGGCATTCAACCGGACGAATAACAATACGCTTATCACAAACAACTCACCATACACGCAAGGTGTCGGAATTTTTTATCGCGTGGAGTTTGACCGGCTGAAGGATTTGTGGAAAAAAGTATCTCCTCAAAAATTGTAAAACAGTTTTAAAACAGAAAAGCAACCGTGCCTTACGGGGCAGGGCTGCTCTTTGAGTTCAACCTTACGGGGTTGTTTGCCTTTATCGGGAGATGATTTCGATTTCGTTTTTCTGAGGTGTTTAACACAGTGAAACCGGTTTCAGTTCATCTGAATTCCGCAACTTTCTTACTGCTGATTTTTTGCCTGCCGGAAATAACCGTTGTTCATTTCTATTCAAAATTTCTAAAACATTGTGTTTAAAGCGGGATAATTCGAAGTAATTGAAATACATTTCCATCACAATTAACTTCGGGTTTGCTTCAAAGCCGTTAATTCATACATTTGGAAAAATTTTTAACACAAAAAAATCTGCCTATGAAAAAAGTAATGCTACCATTTGCCGTTCTGTGCTTCTGTTTCTTCAACTCATTTTCGCAAGTTGTACCTAATGCGGGATTTGAGAATTGGGACACAACATATTTGCCTCAGTACGAGGAACCGTTAGGATGGACCTCAAATAATCCTGACATTACAGTTCCTCCGACAGTGACAAAATCCACGGATACATGTTCCGGAACTTATTCGGTTCGTATGGAGAATATGACTTTCACCAATCAAATCAGCGGATTGCTTGATACAGCCCAGGGATATATCGTCAGCGGGGATGATTTAGCTTCATACGATATTGGATTCCGAGACACCGTCAGAGTATTGAGCGTGGATTTTTGCATAAAATATACCCGCGCAGGAACCGACTCTGCAGAGCTTAATTTAAGTTTCAAAAAATGGAACCAGACTTCACAACAATCTGACCAGGTAAGCACACAGAATTGTTACCTGAGAGTAGGTTCTTCCTCGGCTTCATTTTATAGTGTAAGCGTTCCTATTACTTATCTTAGTACATTCCCGCCTCCAAACTATCAGGATACGGTAATTATTACACTCTCTCCCAGTGGTTTGACGTTATCAAATCCAACCATTACCCCTGGCAGTGTGCTGTGGGTTGACGATATTGTTTTTAATTATTCTACTGTCGGAACCGGGGAATTGGATAAAGACAATTCCGGCTTGAATGTTTATCCGAATCCTGCGCACGGTGAAATCAATTTCGCTTCTCTGCCTGCCGGTTCAGGAAGCATCCGGCTCATGGACATTACCGGAAGGGAAGTTTCGAAAGTTCCGGTGGATGGTGTAAGGCAATCCATGAGTTTGAAAAACATCAGCAGCGGGATTTATGTTTATGAAATTATTTCTGCCGAAGGAAAAGTGCTCACCATCGGCAAGGTCAGCGTGGTTGAATAAAACATTCGTATTGGGAAAAGTCCTTCTGAAATTTCGGGAGGACTTTTTTCTTTTCACTCCATCCGGATGAGATTTGCTTCCACACTTCTTCGCTGGTACAGCAAACACAAGCGTGATTTGCCGTGGCGGAAAACCAAAGACCCTTATTTGATTTGGTTATCGGAAATCATTTTGCAGCAGACGCGCGTCAACCAGGGGCTGCCGTATTTTTTGAAGTTCAGAAAAAAATTTCCATCGGTTAAAAAGCTCGCTGCGGCAAAGCAGGAGGAAGTGCTGAAACTGTGGCAAGGGCTCGGATATTATTCCCGCGCCCGCAACCTCCATGAGGCAGCAAAATCAATTGTCAAAAATTTTGGCGGGAAATTTCCTTCGGAACATTCTGAACTTTTAAAGCTCAAAGGAGTGGGTGAATACACTGCTGCTGCCATAGCATCCATTTCCTTCGGCAAGCCGCATCCGGTGGTTGACGGCAATGTAGTGAGGGTGCTGAGCAGGAATTTCGGGATTAAGGATACGTTGGCTTCTGCACCGGGAAAGAAAAAATTTACCGCTCTTGCTTATAAATTAATGGGAAAACATCCGCCTTCTGAATTCAACCAGGCGATGATGGAGTTCGGTGCGCTTCAGTGTGTTCCGAAAAATCCGGCTTGCGGCAATTGCCCGCTGCGAAAATCATGTTATGCATTCCGGAATTCGCTGGTGGAAATATTGCCTGTTAAAAAATCAAAACCAAAAATCCGCGAGCGCTTTTTTGATTACTTCGTTATTCAATGCAGCAATAAAATTCTCCTGAAGAAGAGGAAAGGAAGAGACATCTGGAAAAATCTTTATGACTTCCCGCTGAGTGAATCGAAGAGATTCCCTGCACCTGATGCGCTGAAAAAATCTGATTGCCTGAAAAGAATTTTTGGCAGCAGCAATATCGAACTCAAATTATTTGGTGAAGCGCATCGTCATGTTCTTTCTTACCAACATCTTCACGCACGATTCTGGAAAGTGAAACAAATAAATGCCGGGTCGGGCGGAAACTTTGACGATTTGGCTTTGGCAGATTTAAGAACCATTAAAAAATTTCCGTTTCCAAGGTTGATTGAGCGTTTCCTTGAAGCTAATAATGTATTTGATGACTAAGCAGTTATGCGAATGTTTCTTGCATTGACCGGATACACGGATTGAGTCATTCTGCTCACCAAAAAAAAATTGTCTGTTCAAATAATTTTTTACTTTTGACCGACTAACCCATTAAACTTTAAAACCATGTACGGAGTAAACAAAGTAATTCTCATCGGCAATCTTGGAAAAGACCCGGAAGTCCGCTACCTTGAAGGTGGCACGGCAGTTGCAAAGTTTTCACTTGCAACTAGTGAAGTTCCCCGCAAAAACAAAGAGGGAGTAAAAGTAGAGCAACCCACCGAATGGCATAACATTGTGCTTTGGCGCTGGAATGCTGAATTTGCAGAGAAGTTTCTCAAGAAAGGAATGTCAGTTTATATTGAAGGAAAAATTCATTCACGCTCCTGGGATGATAAAGAAGGAAAGAAACATTACATCACAGAAATTACCGGAGATACTGTGAACATTCTTTCCAGTAAGTCAGGAGCAGAAGGAACTCCGGCATCCACTGAACCAAATGGCGCTGTTGATACATCTGTTCCTCAAGGTGCTAACGAAACAACAGACGATTTACCATTTTAATTTTTATTTGTTAAAGAGTGCAATCCGCCTCAGGCGGATTGCACTCTTTCTATTTCCAAATAAATCCATAAGAAAATTTAACGTTGGACAATCCTGACTCTTCAAACCTGCTTTCTTCATTTCCGTTTTTATTTCTGGCTGAAATTCTGAAAACACCTTTGTCACCGGGAATATTTTTTCAGTTGATTCTGATTTTTATTTTTCTTCTTTGCTCCGCTTTTATCTCAGGCGCAGAGGTTGCATTCTTTTCACTTAAGCCGGCAGACCTCGGGCTGTTAAAAAATTCAAAGCACAGGCGAGATCAGTTGCTCCTGTCCCTGCTTGCAAAACCAAAGCGGCTTCTGGCATCACTGCTCATTGCCAATACCCTGGTCAATATTACAATTGTGGTGTTGTCCACTATCCTGATTGCTGATGCGTTTTATCTTGATGCCCATCCGCGCATTGCTTTTTTCCTGCAGGTCGTATTCATAACTTTTATTATTGTCCTCGTTGGAGAAATTATTCCGAAAGTTTATTCTGCACGGTATTCGCTTGCGGTTTCACGTTTTGCATGCTTTCCGGTTTTTGTGCTGGATAATATTTTAACACCGCTCAGCGCTTCACTTGTTGCGTCCACAACGTTGCTCGACAAGCTGATGCGGAAACGAAAATTGAGTGTAACCCCGGACGAACTCGCCCACGCTATTGATTTGACCGTAGAGAAAACCGCGCCTGATGATGAAATGAAAATTCTGAAAAGCATTGCCCACTTCAGCAACATTGATGTGAAGCAGGTGATGACTTCGCGGACGGATGTTGTTGCTGTGGATCTTCATAACACGTTTCCTGAAATATTTCCG
>DATDOJ010000252.1:0-2133 GCA_035293345.1 Bacteroidia bacterium | reverse complement strand
TTTTCCCGAGTAAAACATTCTTATCTGATGTTGATTTTTCGGGAGGAGCTATTCCGTACTTCCTGAGTTTTTCTTTTGCTTCATCGCTCATCCAATCTGTTGTCCAGGCAGGAGAAAGAGTTTTTTTTATTTCTATGTTTTCAAATCCTTGTTCGGTTAATTTGGAAATTATTTCTTTCTCAATGGGTTCATAAGCGGGGCAGCCGCTGTAGGTCGGGGTGATTTCAACAATGACTGAATTATTTTTTACAACAACATTCCTTACAATTCCCAAATCAACAATAGTAATCGCAGGAATTTCCGGGTCCGGAATTTCTCTCATCAAATCCCAAACTCTTTCTTGTGTTTTATATAGTGTTGAAATCATTTCGGCTTTTCACCACTTCGCTCCTGGGTACATCCTGGGCAGCACCTGCATTTCGGCAAGGATGTAACCGAGATTCTCAGTGTGAATTCCCTTGCGGCTTCCGTGCTGCATGAAAACATTCTGCGGAACTTCAAGCGTTGCTTCTTTGAAGACATCTTTCACTTTATTTTCCCACAGCGGAAATATTTTTTTCATATCAACGGCTATTCCTGCTTTGATTAACTCTTCATCAGTTTCATCCATCTCAAACATATCACCGGTGTACATCCACAGTTCATCAATTGCATTCAGCATTCGCTGATGACTTTCTTCCGTTCCGTCACCAAGGCGAATCACCCAATCTGAACTATGACGAAGATGATAGGAAACTTCCTTCAGAGATTTTTCTGCAAATGCTGACAACGTTTTGTCCTTGCTGTTTTTCAATTCGGCATAAAAAAAGAAAGCATAAGCGCTGAATAAAAACTGACGCATTATGGTTTGTCCGAAATCTCCATTGGGCTGTTCAGTGATTAACAAGTTTCTGTAATCTCTTTCATCACGCATGTATGCAAGGGCATCCTCATCTCTTCCTTTTCCTTCAACCGTGCCTGCATAAGTGAGAATCATTCTCGCCTGCCCGAGTAAATCGAGAGACATGTTTCCCAGCGCAATGTCTTCCTCAAGGATTGGTCCGTGACCGCACCATTCACTTAAGCGATGTCCGAGGATTAAACTGCTGTCACTGATACGAAGTGTATATTGAAATAAATTATTCTTAGTGTTCATTAAAACGGAATGGTTGAATGGCTCAATGGTTAAATTGTTGTTGTGCTATTTATTAAGCTTTGTATTCGTATAGTGAATCAATTGATTAATTTCCTTTGGTAACTCGGAGATCTCTTTGAAGATGTGTTCATACTCTTTCTTTCCTAACAGTTTTCTCACTTTTGATTTCTCATTCCAGTCAAAACATTCTTTTACTGAAGCTGCGCTGTAATAGTAGAATTTGATTTTATCCTTCTTGAAATACCTGCCGAATCCCTCAGCAATGTTTGCGGAGATACTGTCGGCTGCGCTTGCAAATTGTTCTCCAACGGTATTCCTCGAAAAATTATTCCACCCAATAACAACATCCCATATATAATTACTCAAATGAAAAGAGCGTTTGTAAGCTGTAATATCATTCAACTTAAGAAACTTCTTTTCATCCATAGACTGTATAACAATTTATCAATAAAACAATTCAACCATCAGAATTTCGCCCCGGGAGTTTTATAGAAGTTCGGGTGTCGGTAGATTTTATCATTAGCCGGGTCAAAGAATGAACCCATGTCTTCAGGAGTGCTTGAAGTGATTTGCTCTGACGGAACAACCCAGATGCATGTTGCTTCATTTCTGCGTGAGTATACATCACGCGCATTCGTCAGCGCCATCTCCTTGTCTGGTGCATGAACGCTGCCTGCATGTTCAAACGGTTCGCCCGCTTTCCGCTGGGTAAACACTTCCCAAAGCGGCCATTGTGTATTCTTATCGTTGCCCATCAGATATTATAACTTATTGTCAGAAAATTATGCTGCGTTTCTTCGCTGCCTCTTTGCTGCGAATACTTCTGCTGCTTCGCGTACCCACTGTCCTTTTTCATCTGCATCGCGTCTTGCTTTCATGCGCTCCCGGTTGCAGGGACCATTGCCTTTCACCACGTTCCAAAATTCATCCCAGTTGATTTCTCCAAACTCGTAGTGTTTTGTTTTCGGATTCCACTTTAATTTATCATCAGGAATTTT
>DATDOJ010000251.1:0-20978 GCA_035293345.1 Bacteroidia bacterium | reverse complement strand
GTCTGTATAAAACTTTAAGCTACCTTTGAGAAATGAAAAAACTGACATTAAAAAACCTTGTCTGGAAAGAAGGCAAATATTACGTTGCTCAATGTATGAATGTGGATGTATCCAGTTTTGGAAAAACCAAAGCGGAAGCATTAAAAAATCTCAACGAAGCGCTTGATTTATTTTTTGAAGACGAAAAAAATATCAGTTTCTCTCAGGTTGAGCGTCCAGAGATTATTACCGCGCATGTGAGGTATGCCTAAACTGTATTCCTCAAATCACATCGTAAAGATTTTAGTGAAGCACGGTTTTGTTTTTGTTTCTCAGAAAGGCAGTCACGGCAAATTCAGAAAAACAGCAGCACGTCTTTTATTGTAATCGTACCGATGGCTAAAAAAGAAATTCCGTTCGGAACGTTTCGTTCCATTGTCAGGCAGTCGCATCTGGATGTGACGGATTTTAAAAAATAACATTACGGAGCAGGAAAAAATTATCATGCAACCATGGATGAAAACACAGACCTCAAAAACGAAGTTGAGCGCTTAAACAAAATTATCTCCATTTTAGTTGACCGGATAGATGTTCTTAAAAGAGAAAATATCATTCTCAGGAACGTAATTACTGCGAATAAATTAAATATTCCTGCTTCCGGTTTAAGCAATGGTACAAAAGACATCGTAAGTACCATTCCCGAAAAAGGCAGTGGTACAACAGACAGCAGAAGTACCATTCCAGAAAAAGGCAGTGGTACAACAGACATCAGAAGTACCATTCCAGAAAAAGGCAATGGTACAAACGACATCGGAAGTACCATTCCCGAAAAAGGTAATGGTATAAACGCAAATTTAACCCCTGTTGCCCTTGTTGGCGCTCATCCGATTGAAATAAACTATGGTTCGGTCTTGAAATTGAGCCGCGCGCTCAAAAAACTTTTTCCGGTAAGCATAAAACACAGAACGCTGCGAAGTGTTGCCAGCCAGCTTTTGCTTTTGCACAACAGCGGTCATGCATCGTACAGCGAGCTTAGAAAAATTTCGGGGCTGTCGGTGCCCGGTTTCGCCAAGCATGCGCCCAAGCTCCAAAGGCAGGGATTAATCCGCAGAGAGGGATATCAAAAATATGCGCTCACCCAACAATCGAAAACCATCATCAGCCAGAATTTTCCGGCTTAGCTATTTTGAAATTCCTGAGCTGCTGATTTTTTATCCACGCAAATCCGTTTTTTCTGCGTCATCCGCGTTCCCTTTTTTCTCATGTAATATTCTCACCGCTTTTCCCAAAACAACGGGAGCATTTATTCGTTTTTTTGTTTCATTAAAACACATCAACATGAAACGATTTCTGATACTGATTCTGTTCGTCATTTCCGCGGGTGCAAACGCGCAGGAAATGCTCGGCATTGCCAACAGCAATTTTGCAGGCAACATGGGCATGGGGCTTAACCCCGCTTCCATGCTGCTGATGCCTTACCGCTGGGAACTCAACCTCATTTCGGGCGACCTGTTTTTGGAAAACAATTATGTTGCCTATCCGAAAAACAGGATAATCCCGACAAGCGAAGGACAAGTTACGCTTCCGCACGGAGGTTTTCTGGACAGTTATTCTTTAACTCCCAAGAATGCGCATGCGCGAACGTTTCTCCGCCTGCCTTCATTTATTTACCGCACGCGCGAACAGGCATTCGGCATTCACACGGCTGTGAGAACCGACATCAGCTTGAGAAATATTTCGGCTGACCTTGCCAAACTTTCTTACGAAGGTTTCGGCTACACTCCGCTTGGCGGAATTCCCGTTACCATCAACCCGTTTCGCATTGGCGGAATGACATGGACTGAAATCGGGTTGAGCTACGGGAAAATTTTTCCGAAGGGAAATGACAGAATCATTGTAGCGGGAACCGTAAGTTTCATCAACGCATTCCAGGGATTATATTTTATAAACAACGGCACCGACCTGACTATAAACAGCGACACCACGCTCACCGTTCAGAACATTGACGCGGAAGTTGGTTTTGCTTTCCCTACATCTTCGGGCGATGCGCTCACCATCAACGGGCGCGGGCTGGGACTCAATCTCGGTTTCTATTTCGTGAAAAATCCATACCGCGGTGTGTTCGAAAAATCGCGTACCATTGACCGCAAGCGTTATGATTACCGCCTCGGTGTTTCGCTGATTGATGCCGGAATGGTTTCGTTCACAAAAAATTCTTATGTCTATGACATCAACAACTCATCCACGACTTTCAATAATTATAATTCGGTAAAACCGGTAGGAGTGAATGGAATGGATTCACTGATTCGGAACACATTCATTACCGGGGCAAGCAGCATGGATAATTCTTTTGCATTGGTTTTGCCGATGGCAGTGAGTTCGCAGTTCGATGTGTGCCTGCATCCGAGATGGTATGCGAATGCAACAGTGGTTCAGCGCGTGAATCCTCCCATGCCGCACATTGATTTGCCCAATATTGTCTCGGCATCGTTGCGCTATGAAACATCTTATTTTGAAATCGCAGTTCCCTACAGCTTCTATGATTATTATCTGCACCGCATTGGCGTTGCCGTTCGTTATCGTTTCTTAGTTCTCGGAACAGACAAACTCGGACCTTATGTAACTAATAATGATGTGTACGGATTTGATTTTTATTTCGGCATCAAACTTTCCAATTACGATTTCACGCGACCGGGCAAACGCACGCGGCAAGACCATTGCGCTGCGTATAATTAAAATGGAACGCGGATAACATGGAAACAGAGATTACCACAGATAAAAAATCCGCCCTTAAATCCGCCCTTTCCGCGTCATCCGCGTTCTATTTATTTATTTTTACAATGTGCATTCACATCGTAAGAAATATTTCCTGAAATATGCTTTATCCGCGCTGACATTTTTTTTCATTCTCAATGATGTCTGTGCGCAGAAATTTCTTGCGCTGGAAAAACACGGAAGAATAAAGCGGCTCAGGTTTTTTGAGGGCGATAAAATCAATATCCGGCTTCAGGATGAAAACTTTTTTCGCAGCGGCTACATAGATGCATTCACCGACACTTCTTTTTTTCTTGATGGAGAAAATATTCCCGTTTCAAAAGTAAATGCACTACTTGTTTACAAAAGCAAAGGATTGCATCCGCTCCTGCGTGAGCTCACAGTTAAACTTCCATTTGGAGGAATCTTCGTAATGAGTTTGGCAAGCATTAACTCCGTAATCAATAACGACTACCCGCTGATTCCGAAAAATATTTACTATGTGGCAGGCGGAATGGCGGTGGCGGGTTTGCTTTTATATCCGCTTACTTTTAGAGTGTACAAAGTGAAACGCCATCCGCTGAAAATTATTGATGTGACAATTTCTCCTCAGTAAATTTTTGAGGAAGAGAAAAATCAATCTCTCCGCCTCATGAAAATCATGATGTAGTATAGAAGTGTTGTCAGTGTTGCGATGGCAGCAACAACATAAGTCATGGCAGCCCACCACAACGCGTCTTTCGCTCTTTCATGTTCAATGCTGCTTGCAATGCCGCTCGATTCGAGCCATTCAAGTCCACGCCTGCTTGCATCAAATTCCACAGGAAGCGTGATGAAGGCAAATAACGTCACAGCAGCAAACATGATGATTCCGGCAAGCAAAAGATTCGGAAAGGTATTGATGAGAAGTATTCCTGCAAGAAGCACCCATTGCACAACTCTTGAAGTAACACTCACCACCGGAACAAGTGCCGAACGAACCTGAAGCCATGCATACGCTTCAGCATGCTGCACAGCATGTCCGCATTCATGCGCGGCAACCGCTGCGGAAGCAGCGTTGTTACCATTGTACACATCGTAGCTGAGGTTAAGTGTTTTTGCCAGCGGGTTGTAGTGGTCTGTCAATTGTCCTTCAACAGAAATTACTTTTACATTCGTGATGCTGTGCGCCCGTAACATTTTTTCTGCCACTTCCCTTCCGGTTAATCCGGCAGCGAGTGGAATTTCGGAATATTCTTTGAACTTGCTGCGAAGCCGCATTTGCACTGCCCAGCCAATGAGCATGAAGATTATGGCGATGAAATAAATACCCATCATTAGAAATTAGTTTTTACAATTACGACTGCAAAAGTATATTTTTAGCTGATGATTAAATGAAATGATACCAAAGGCGATTTCAGATAAATTGGAAGAATTGCTTCGAAGCAGAGTAGGAAATGAAACTAAAATTCTGCATTCTGTTTCTTTAGGTGGCGGTTGCATTAACAATGCAGTGAAGATTGAAACCACGTCAGGAATTTTTTTCCTGAAATGGAATGATGCGAAAAAGTTTCCTTCGATGTTCGAAGCAGAAGCAAAAGGTCTTATGCTCCTTAAATCAGTAAAGGCAATCGGAATTCCTGAAGTGATTGCTACTGGCGAAGCGGGAATTTATTCTTTCATTATACTGGAATTTATTGAGACAGGAAAAAAGCAAAAAAACTTCTGGCAGGATTTCGGAAGTTCGCTTGCGCATGTGCATAAGCACACGTCTGAACTTTTCGGCTTAAATCACGACAACTACATCGGCTCGCTTCCGCAAAGCAACACAGAGAAAAAATTATGGACAGAATTTTTTATTTCCGAGCGATTGGAGAAACAGATTTCCCTTGCGATAAATTCCGGAGCAATCAATAATTCGACCATTCAACAGTTCAACAATTTATTCAAACGCTTACCTGAAATTATCCCGAAAGAAAAACCCTCTCTGCTTCATGGCGATTTATGGAACGGAAATTTTATGACAGGCGCTGACGGCTATGCCAGGCTCATTGACCCGGCAGTGTATTACGGACACCGTGAAATGGATTTGGGAATGACAAAACTTTTTGGCGGCTTCAGTGAAGAATTTTATGAAGCGTACGACAACACATTTCCATTGCAGCCGGGTTTCTCAGAGCGGATTGACATTCACAACCTCTACCCGCTTCTCGTTCACGTAAATCTTTTTGGAGGAGGATATTTGCAGGAGGTGAAAAATATTCTGAAAAGATTTTGAAGTTTATTCCTTCACTAATTTCATTACTGCTTCCGTGTTTTCTGATTTCACCCTGACAAAATAAATTCCCGGAGTAAAGCTGGATATATCTATAAGAATTTCATGCTTGTGGCTGTCGGATTCTTGCTTCCGGTTAAGGACTTCCTCGCCCAGCACGTTGTAAATCTGAATTTTACTAATTACTGACTGCCTGTTGCCAACTGCCAACTTATTTCCTGCCGGATTCGGATACATTATCCATCCCTCCTCTTCTCCTCCTGTAATGAATACTCTCGCATCAGAAGGACACGGTCCGAGGCAATCATACTGGTGCAATGTCAAATGAGCGGGAATTGCATAAGATGAAATGCAAATCGTCTGCGGGTTAGACGGGTTTCCTTCAGGAACATGACAGAGAATAATTTTTTTCAAATCGTGTCCGCAGCGGACATCAACGGTGTTAATGGTGATTTGTGATTGTGAGGTCTGCGGTGAAGGACATCCGTTCGCATCGTAAGCAGTCACACTGAATGTTCCTCCCGAGGAAACAGAAATGGATTGGGAAGTTTCTCCCGTTGACCATAAGTATGAAATGGCATTTACTGATACAGCAGTAAGAGTTACGTTCTGCAAACCATATCCGGTGTAAATTGTATTGTCAATACAACCGGCAGATGGCGATGCAGTGACGGATACATCAGGTCCTGTTCCCTGCACAACTTCCACAGGCGCTGACGAAAATGAGCATCCGTATGCGTCCGCAACAATGACTGAATAAAATCCTGCTGATGTCGCTGACAGTTGCGGATTGATTTCCGCTGCAAGAAGGATGTTGTTGAAATACCATTGATAAGAATATCCTGCACCGGTATTCGCCTGAAACAGCGCAGGCGAATTTGAACAAGCTAAAACCGGACCGGTGGGAGAAATAATTGCTGGCGGAAACGGATGAACATTAATGTCAATGGAAGTAGTGCCCGAGCAATTTCTGTCGTCCGTGATGGTGACAAAATATGGTCCAGCATTATTCGCTAGGATGGATTGAGTGTTTTGTCCGGTGCTCCACAAGTAATGGTCTGCCGTTGGACTCACGCTTAGGTTAACAGCGATGATATCACCCTGGCACAATTCCGTTGCGCTTCCCGCAGTGATGACAGGAACAGGCTTTGGATTTACAATAATCAACACCGTTGATGTGCCGGTGCATCCGTTTACATCGGTGACGGTAACAGTATAATATCCGCTCGTTGAAACAACGATTGACTGGAATGTTTGCTCGGTGCTCCACAAATATGTTCCCTGAATTGTAGTATAAAGAATATTGTAACCGCCCTCGCAAAACACGGTTGGTCCCGTTCCATAAATTGTTACGTTAGGTTTCGGATTGACAATGACCGGCACCGGTGCAAAACTGTAACACCCGATTGAATCATAAGCATAAGCGAGATAATTTCTGTTGACTGACGGCTGTACAACTATGGAAGAACTGTCGGGGCTTGCAGAAATAATGTAGTCGCTGGGAACCCAGTTGTAATGCACTCCCCCGCTTACGGTGAGCGTAGTGCTGCTTCCCTGACAAATTTCCTGCGGAGGTGACACGATAATGTCCGGTTGCGGAAGCACAGTAACGGTCAGGTACGTTGTGTCGCGGACACCGTTGTAACAACTACCGATAATCATGTACGTTGTTGTAACCTCAGGATGCGCATATTGAGAACTTCCTGTCGTTTGGTAAAGTCCATATGATGGCGACCATGTGTAGGTAACAAAATTATATGCTTCAATCAATGCCTGGTTGCCCTCGCACATCGTTATGTCACCGCTCGTTTCAATGTCGGGCGATGGCAGTACCGTTGAACTTGCAGTGGCGGTGCATCCGTTGGCATCTGTGGCAGTGACTGTATAAATACCCGGAGCCAAACTACCGGCATAAGCAAGTATCTGAGGAGGATTCGTGCTCCACAAATAGGTAAGCGGAAAAGTGCCATTAACATACTGCGGCTGCAAATATCCGTTGTTCATATCGCAACTCGTATGCGCAGTAGTGGGAAGGATAATAAAAAAACTATCCGGCTCTAAAATAGTTGCCTGGGTGAATGCCGAGCAGCCGTTGACATCAGTGACAGTAACTCCCCAGACACCTGCCGCCAGATTTGTCGCTACAGGAGTTGTCTGCGGTGGCGATGTATCCCACAGGAATGAGTAAGGCGGAGTGCCTCCATCGGCAAAAGCAGTTGCGTAACCGTTGTTGTACGCCTGGCAGGTAACGTTTTCTGTATTGGTTGTGACTGCGAGTTCGTGAACAATAACCCCCGGAGTAGGAAAGAATGGTACGCATGAATTTGCATCCATAACCAGAACTGTATAAACACCCGCACAAAGGTTCGCAATGGTTTGCGTGGCTTGTCCTGTGCTCCATAAAAAAGAAAAGGGTGGTGTACCACTCACAATATTAGCGGTCGCAGTTCCCTGGCAAAGGCATCCGCTTTCCGTTGAAGAAGCTTGAACATACAAAGGTGCCACGCAACCGAATGATTCTATCAGCACACCTGAATCATACAAATCATCCCGCGAGTCGGCAATGGCAAATTTAAAGTGATACGTTGCACACGGGCAGACAGGAAGCGTAACGGTGATAGCCGTAGTGAAGCCGTCATATTCAATGGCGGAGCCGGAACAGTTGTTCACGTAGTATGCGCAGTTCATACACGGACCGGGCAGCGTTGAAGGACAACCGTTCGAGTGACCGTTGTTCACAGTGTTCACGCTGATAGGAGTTCCGTCAGTCAGCAGTGCCACATTCGTGTTGTCGTAAAAACCTGCGTTGCAATTTGAATCCGGACCTGTAACAAAAATTCCGAATGCATCATTAAACGCATTGACAAACTCAGGATATTCTTCCGAGCCGAACACGAACCTGAGTTGGAGAGGACTGCAATTTGGAAACACATCGAATTCGAACGAACACAAATCGTGGATACTGTCCCCGGCAATGAGCACAAGCTGCGGGTCCTGGTAACTGTAATGACTTCCGTTGCCGGTGGTAGCCGAGTCACCCGGGGCATTCGGACCAAGAACATTTGTGGCAGAGCCGGTTGTCAAAATAATTCCATGTGAAAGCCCGATGCTGGAATTGACATCAATGAAATTTCCGTAAGCCGTGCTGCCTGTATCCGTACCGCAATTAAGCTGGACATTGGTAACCAAAATAACGGGTCCCACGAAAGAATTTATCATGGTCTCCGTAGTGACTGCGGACGCAACTGAAATCTGAGCGTAGGATTGAGCAGGCAAAAAAAGAGCAGAGCAAAACAATAATGCTATGACCTTTGAAGTTGTTATTTCGGAAAAATAATTTTTCATGCTTGCTTACCAAGGCAGAATCCACTGTCTGCAATGAACATGCTAAACTATGAAAAAAATTATCCGGTTGAAAAAAACTTTTGTGAAGAGAAGTAAAAGCAGGGTTAAATGGTTTATTCACCATGCGGGCTGAGACAACTTACCTGCCAAATCACAACTTAACTATCTTCTTTCTTACGGCTGAATTCTGTGTTCTCACCTCAACAAAATAAATCCCGCTTGCCAAAGCAGAAACATCAACAGTTTCTCTCTGTGCTTTCATTTCTTTTGTGAGGCATTTTTCCCCCATCACATTATAAAAAACTATTTCCCCAGCATGTCTTTGTTTTTCGTTTATGGAAATGGTAACACTTTCTGAAACAGGATTAGGATAAATAGTAATTCCATCTTCTCCATTTTGTATTTCATTAACAGATGCTCCGATAATATGCCATTTAGCAATACTGTTTGCATTTATCCCACCAATCATTGAAAATATTCCTCCGACATATAACTCGTTATTGTAAGTGTACATAGAATAAATATGTTCCCTTTGCGAAATGATTGTGTCAAAGCCAATTATCATTGTATCTTGATTAATATGAAAAAGGTCAAGTCCACTACCTACCGTATTCCATTGCAATCCATCCCATCTTGCAATGCATAACGCCTGATTTGTTCCAGCCGAATCAAAATTTCCTGCTGCATAAAGTTCATTATTATAAACTGTCATATTATTGGGAGCAGAATTTACTCCGGTCCCGACTGAATCCCATGAAGCATTATCCCACCTGCTTATCCACAGAATTGCGGGATTGTTATTGATATTTATACCACCACCAGTATAAAGTTTATTGTTATATACTTCTAAGCTTTCAAATGAACCGTATTGACCAAAGGTGCCTACCGAATCCCAAACAACTCCGTTCCACCTTGCAATAGAATGAACTGGCAGTCCATTTATCAGACCAAAACCACCCGCTAAATACAATTCACCATTATAAGTTTGAAGAGCTGAACCTGAAAATCCCGGTGACAGATTTAATCCTGGCCCGCCAACTGAATCCCACACTATTCCATTCCATCTTGCAATCCCTCTTGTTGGAATACCTCCTGCATGTTCAAAATGACCTGTCGCAAAAAGTTCACCGTTGTAAACTTCAATCGAAAATATTCTGTTATCCATTCCTGTTCCCAATTGGCTCCAGGTGGTTCCGTTCCATTTTGCTATTCCTCGAAACTGATTTCCATTTTCCCATGTAGTACCAGCAACTATCAGTTCACCATTATAAACTTTCATATCAAAAATTTCAACGCTCAAAGGCAAATTTAAATACCGACTGATCGAATAAATTCCCGGAACCGAATCCCACATTGCTCCATTCCATCTTGCAATAGAAATTGCCGGAATTCCGCCTATACTATCAAAGACACCTCCCACATAAAGTTCTCCATTGTATTCACACATTGCTCCAACTCGTCCGTAATTGTTTATCCCTGTTCCAACTGTTGACCAAGTTTGTGCAATTATGTTGTTTATGATTGCTGCGAAGCAAACAATCATCATGACAAAATATTTTCTTTTCATTGCTTTATGATTTTAGCAGTAACAATATTTTTTTCTGTCTTTAACGAAACAAAATAAATCCCGCTTCGCAAAGAAGCAACATCAACTAAACATTTCCGCTCTGCGAAACTTTTCTTTAAAACCTCCTGCCCAAGCGTATTATAAATACTCAAATCTTTTTTCCCTTGCAACGCAGCATAAATTTCTACTGTTAAATTATCTGAAACAGGATTAGGATAAATACTTATTCCATCATAGCTAAAATCATTTTCATCAATCCCAATCGTTAAATCCGCTGTCCATAAACCTGTGTAAACTTCTCCATACCATAATTTATTATTGACATCAACATTGACAGACTGATTAAGGGCAGAAATTCCACTGTTAGGTAAGGGTGTTCCATATTGTGCCCAGTTTATTCCGTCATACTTATAAAGACCTTCGCTTCTTGTTCCAATCCAAAGATTATTGTCATTATCAAATACCATAGAATTATACGCCACCCAAGTACCCGAATTTTGAAATGGAGAATATACGGTCCAGTTACTGCCATTAAATTTTGCAACCCTGGAAGATAACACGAACCCAGCCCACATATTACCAAAATTATCCTTAGCTATAGAACTGATATAATTGTTTGGCAAATTAGAATTTCCTGTATTGTAATAAACCCAACTGCTGTCTGTTAAATTTAGAACGGCTATTCCTCCGCCAAAACAACCGAACCAAACCTTATTTGAATCATCAAAAGCCATAGCTTCAATAGAATTATTAGGAATTGGCCAGTCCGATTGTGTATGTGAAACCCATGAGCTGCCATTAAAAATACTTAACCCCCATGGACTTGCGTCAACCCATACTCTATTTAAATCGTCTATAGCTACATACCAGACATGATTATTTATTATTCCAGAGTTGGAAACATCATAAACTGTCCAGTTACTTCCATCAAATTTTACAAGACCTGCATCCGTACCAAACCAAAGGTTATTTAAAGTATCAACATTGAGACCATAAATCAAATTGGAAGGCAAACCTGAATTTGAAGAATCGTAAGATGTCCAAATTGCACCATCAAATTTTATTACTCCATAAGGAGAAGAAGTCCCAATGCTCAAACTCGCCCAAACATTTCCTGTTTTGTCGTTAGTCAAGGCGATAACAGAATTAATTGCCATTCCAGAATTAGAAGTATCATAATTAACCCAGTTATATTGCGCGAAAGAAATTTGCACAATGAAAGAGCATGACACGAAAAGTGTCATGCTCTTTTTATTTAGTAAGTTAATCATTGTTTTATAAATTTCGCATTGAATGTTTTGTCATTAACAATAATTCCTACGAAGTATAGTCCCGGTGCAAGACCATTTACATTTATCTTTTTACTACCACTTCCATTATTGTGAATCTCCTCTTCGTAAACTATCTGACCTAAGACAGAATAAATATTGAGTTTAATTTTTTGCTCATGTATACCACGGAGTACGACAACAAAACTTCCATCATTCGGATTCGGATACAACGCAAATTCATTACTCTTAAAATTATTTTCATTTATCCCAATCGTTAAATCCGTTGTCCATAAACCAGTATGCGCTTCTCCATACCATAGTTTATTGTCTACATTAATACTTACTGATTGGTAAAGAGAAGAGATACCCGTATCTGGTAGAGGGTTACCGAATTGTGTCCAATTTGTACCATCGAATTTATAAAGCCCCTCACCCATTGTTCCCATCCACAAATTATTATCATTATCAAAAACCATGGAGTTATAAGGTATCCATGTATTTGAATCCTGAAAGGGAGTAAAGGTTGTCCAATTACTTCCGCTAAACTTTGCCACTCCCGGAAATTGCAAGGCAAACCCTACCCACATATTACCTAGAGTATCTTTTGCAATGGAACTTATATAATTGCTCGGTAAATTAGAATTGCCAGTATTATAATAAGTCCAACTACTGTCTGATAAATTCAGAACAGCTATTCCGCCATTACAATCAAAACCGAACCATACTTTATTGGAATCATCGAAAGCAATGCAATGAATACAATTATTTGGAATACTCCAGTTTAACTGATTATGTGACACCCATGTAGTTCCATCAAAAATACTTAATCCCCATTGAAATGAACCAACCCATATTCGATTCATGTTATCAAGAGCAATAGAAGAAATGCTATTTGAAATTATTCCTGAGTTAGATGTATTATAAACTGTCCAAGTTGTTCCATCATATTTTATCAACCCTCCTGTGCTTTGGCTGCCAACCCATAAATTATTATTCGTGTCTGCTTTTAAAGAGATTATTCCATCAAAAGGCAATCCGGAATTTGAAGTATCATAAGTGGTCCAATTAGTCCCATCAAATTTTATTAATTGATATGGAGAAAAACTTCCAACTGTAAAGCCGAGCCAAGTATTTCCTAACCTATCATTTGAAATGCAACGAATATCGTTAGTCACCATGCCCGAATTGGAAGTATCATAATTTGTCCAGTTATATTGCGCGAAACAAATTTGTGCAATGAAAGAGCATGACACTAAAAGTGTCATGCTCTTTTTATTCAGCTTACCTTTCATTGCTTAATGAATTTAGAACTGTACATTTTATTTCCTGCCTCAACTCTAATCATATAAAGACCGGATGCAAGTTTGTTCACATCTATTTTCTTTTTCCCATTTCCGTCATTCACAATTTCTGAACTGTAAACCTCTGCGCCTAATACAGAATAGATGTGCAGTTTAATTTTTCGCTCATGAATATCATTCAAAACAATAGTGAAACTTCCATCATTCGGATTCGGATACAACGCAAAGTTACCGTTTATAGTATTGACTTCATTAATACCGATGCCTATGCCTGTAAGAACAAACCGTGAAATAAATGCATCACCGGCATAAGTGCCTCCCTCCCATATTCCGTCATAATAATCAGAATTTCCAAGCGGGTCTGCAAGCGGAAAACTTGTTTCTGTTGAATAGGTTGAGCCGCACAGGTATAATGCGGAATTCTGATATACGGCTATTTCTGTTCCCCTGTCATCGGAATTTCCTCCGAAGAAAGTCGCCCATTGCAGTTGATTCCATGAACTGAATCCAAGTACAAATGCATCCCTGCTTGCACCTGAGTTATCATAATATGTTCCCGTAAATGGCTGTGTATTGAATGAATTATAACTTTCCGTCACACCCGTTACAAATAAATTCATGTCATCATCAAAAGCTACCCCGTGACCGAATTCCAATTCATCGCCTCCGTAAAGAGTTGCCCACAGTAATTCTCCTCCTGTTGTGAATTTTAATATGCAGGCATCAATAACAGTTGTTCCGGTATTTACGCTATCAATATACTGATTGCCTCCTGTCCAATAGGTTGGGAAATTAGTGCTCGAAGTTTGTCCGGTAACGGCAATCCTATCATTCTTCACAGTAATGGCATAACCTGCATCATGTAAAAGGGAACCGCCATAATAGGTTGACCAGGTAACTGTATCCGGCACGTTAAACTTTATAATAAATATATCATCGTATCCATTATGAGAATTATCAACATAAGCATTGCCGCCCGGGTTTACGATGGGCAAACTGTTTGACTTTACACTGCCCGTTACGTATGTATTATAATCCAGGATATCTGTACCTCTGGCGATAGAATAAGCAATGCCTGTGCAGATAAATGAACCCCACACAATTGTATCGCGGCTGTCAAATTCAAGTATCAATGCTCCCCCGGTTACGAAATCGTTATATGCTCCCTGTTTAAACATTACGGGTGTAGTAGTGTCACTATTGCCCACAACATAAAGATATTCTTCATAGAAGAAAGCAGGTCTTGGTACAAATACCGGGTCTCCTAAAACTGTTTGCCCTGTGCCGCCATAATAGGTAGCCCATTTCCTGACTGTACCAGTGGAATCCAGCTTAACAATAAAACTGGTTCTGCAAAATCCACCTGTTGCATTGTTGCTATTTTGAAAATAACCCGAGCCGCTTGTAGATGCCTGTACAGGAAAGTTATTACAGTCGGTAGAACCGACCATAACCACATCACCATTAAATTTAACTGTGACGCCATTGCCGAGATTACTATTACTTGTGCAGTTCGCATTGTTGCCTCCGTAATAAGTCGCCCAGAGTAATGAATCACTGGATTGTTTGAACTTGGCAAGGATTGCTTTATCACCACCTAAGCTTCCACCTGTAACCACATTTGCAGTCCAAGGAAAATTAGTGCTCGTAGTATAACCTGTCACATGCGGGTTTCCATATTTGTCGAGAGTCATATCGTTGAAATCTTCTTGGATATTTCCTCCAACATACGTGCTCCAACATAAGTTATCAATGCATCCGGCAGCCATAGATGAGGGGCTTTGCCCCACTTCAATCACAAACGGCAAATTCCCATCAATACTTCCAACATAAAATCCCACCCTGCCGTTTCCCCAGTCAACATATTCACCCAGCCAGTTCAACGCAACTCTGTTGCCATTCCCATCAATCTGGAAAACCTCCGGTCGTGGATAAGAATAAGTTGCAATGCTCGAATGAATATTAAGTACAGTGTCACCAATAACAGTAATTGAATCCTGCCCGTCAAAATTCAAACCCACATCATAATCAGCCCCGGGTTTCATGATGATATAAAATTTCATGCCTCCATCGTTGCCATAGAATAAAATGTCTGTGCTGTCGAACACTTCAGGATAAAAGAGTTTGTTGAATCCTTCAACACCTGTGATTCCGTTCGGGCACTGAGGAAGAAAATAATTCAGGTAGCCCTGAGAATTTTTTTCTACCGAAAATGGTTTCGTAGTTTCACTTGCAGGAACAACCTTTTCCTGGTGCAACTCAAAAGTCAAATCAACTCTGTGCAATGTATCAGCCGTTGCGGTGTCGGTATCAACCCGTGAAATCACATCTTCACCACCTTCTTCCTCCAAAGCACTTTTTCCCCTCTCACCTCCACAACATAAACCCCCCTTCGCAATCCTGAAACATCAACCGTTTCTCTCTGCGCTTTCATTTCTTTCACAAGGCACTTTTCTCCAAGCACATTATAAAAAATTATTTCCGTAGGATGTCTTTGTTTTTCGTTTATGGAAATGGTAATGCTTTCGGAAACGGGATTCGGATAAATGATAATTCCATCCTCTCCATTTGTTACTTCATTAATTCCTACAACACTGCACGTGTCTGTGTAATTACCGCCAATCCATTTCGCAATATAATTAACAGTGTCTCCGTCAATCGCTATAAAGCCGCCACCCCAATAAAGCGTGTCTCTATAAAATGCTACGGATGCTCCCACATTATCCGGGTAAGTACCGAAACCACACCATTGAGAACCATTCCACTTAGTGAGGTATGGTGCGGGAACTCCATTGACTCCTCCTGCATAAGTAAATACCCCTGTAATATAAAGCTCATTGTCATGGATAGCCATATCTCTTAAATTGGCAGGATAAATATTAACATCAATATCCAATAGCCCTCCGTCCAATTCATCCCATTGATTTCCGTCCCAGCTTACAACACTATAACCAGGCGCAGAAGGATCAGCATATTTTGAAAAGTATCCCGCTACATAAAGTTTTCCCTGGAATACAATCATCTTGGCAACCCAGCCCATTCCATTACCTGTGCCTCCGCTGATGCCTACCCAATTTTGTCCATCCCATTTTGCAATATCTTTTCTACCGCTATCGGCTTCGAAATTACCAGCAACATATAATTCATTATTATAGATAACCGCTGTACTAATTGGACTGGCGTAAAATGGAAGCGGATGGTCAATATTATGCCAATTATTTCCATCCCACTTTGCAATTCCATTTACAGGAATGCTGTTTTGAACAAAATTAAAATTGCCATGTACATACAGGGTGTCATCAATTATTGTAAAACCCTGAACCACCCCATAATTACCAATTGTAATTTGAACCCCTCCAGCAACATTATCCCATTGGCTACCATTCCATCTGGCAATTCCACTACAGGCAATGTTTCCGGCATTTTGAATATAGCCTCCGACATAAATCTCATTCTTATACCTTGTAATAGCTAATGTAGCACCAGGCCAGCCAAGATGATTAAAAGTATCTATACCAAGTCCGAGATTATGCCATTGAATTCCATCCCATGTACCTATTCCTCTTACAGAGCTATCTCCTCCCGCTGCTGCAAATGTTCCTCCGACATACAAAAGATTATCTATTGTGTCAGTAAACATTGTTCTTGTCCCGCCATATGGGTCTTGCCCCCCTTGCAGAGATTGCCACAACTGACAAAATCCAAATGACGGGTTAAAGACAAAAGCAAAAAATAGTATTTTAAGTTTCATTTAATTGCCAAATGAATTTATAGTTTGATAATAAACTATTCCTCTATAATAACTTCCAATATTCTTATTTGCATTAATATACTTCCTGAAAATTAATCCTACTTTAGTTGCATATATTTCTTCAACAAAATGGTCATAAATATTATTAGGAAAATCATTGAAAGAAATGGTTAAAGTTGAATCAAAAGAAATATTACCAACTGTTTTCTGAGAATGCAAATCGGAATAATCATATTCCTCTTCGCCCAATGTGTTATAGGAATTTCTATTCCATGTCGTTGAGGAAGAAACAGGAAAACCAAGATTTACAAAACGAATATTTTCTTCTACGCGCTGTGCATTAGAATTCGTCAGCGTTTGTGTCCATACATTTATGAATGACCATTGAGAAGAATCTGTATCGCGTTTGAATCTTAGAATTCTTTGTGTCGAGTTGCCTTCGCCATCAATGAAAGCTGAATCAATTTTTTCCATGAGTTGAAAAAGGTGACGATGTGCTGATGAATCAAAGTCGTTATAATACGTTGAATCAACATCGTAAATAATCCATTTACCTTTTTCTGTAGGAAAATAATTTAAGGAAACAGAATTATTCAATACAACCGTCTCCTCTTTACATCCTGCAATAAGGATAGTCATATTTAAAGAATAAAATAATATTTTCCTTATTCTCATTTTCCTGTTAAAAAATTATTGCTTTATTATCTTTCCAGTCATGGAAATATCATTGGTTGATATGCGTACAAGATAAATACCTGATGCTTCAGATGTGAGATTTAATTTTTTCACAATGCGGTTATCATTAACCTTTATTTTCTCATCATATATTTTTCTTCCCAATAAATCATACACTTGCAAATTTACATTTTTCTCCTCAAGATTGCTCGCTGTTATTGTAAATAATCCTCCGCCCGGATTTGGGAAAATATTAAACCCGAAATTAGCATTATTTTCAATCTCAGGAACAGAAATAACGGTCATCACTAATTCAAATTGGGCAAGGAAACAGTCAACCGGAGAATCACCTTGCACTAAAGGGCTACCATAGTTAACGGTCTGAATATATGCATTGGGATGATTTGCAAGGTCAACGGCAAAGGGGAAAAGCGTGTCGCTGTAAGTTATGCCGCCCAAAAATAATCTGGAATTAGAGTGCGTTGCAATACCATAAGCGTATTCGTGAGAGCCAATAGTTTGGTTCGAATTATTGTAATATCGTTCACCGCCAAAATGAGTTGACCAGATAAGGGGGTATCCGGGTTGAATGCACATAAGGAAGGCATCCGGGTGAACACCTGTAATGTCATTCTCGAGCGTATCCTGCCTGTAAGCGCCACCGAGGTGAACTAAAGGAAAGTCAGTGCTGTTGCCCTTGCCGGTTACAAAAACATATTCATCCGTATTAATCTCAAGCTTATAGCAGTAATCATTGCCCGAACCGCCCACATATGTGCAATAATCTATTCCACCGTCACCAAGAATTGACATAACAAATCCGTCATCCCCATTTATAACACTGTCATTTAATGCTCCGGGCACAGACACCGGAACAATAGGAAAACTGTCAGCGCTCGAAGTATAACCTGATAAATAAATATAACCGGGCGTGAAACCAACTCCCTCGACTCCATCTTCACCCTCGCCCCCTATAAATGTACTCCACTTTAATTCATGCTGAGGATTGAACCTTGCAACGAAGCCATCCGTATGTCCTCCATTAAATGCATGCTGGTAAAGTCCCATTTCGCTTGTCATCGGAAACATAGCAATGTTAGTGTCAGTGGCGAATCCAACGGCATACAGCCGGTCAAATTTATCAACATACAAATCCTTTATCACCGTGCTTCTGTTTCCAAAAAGTGTTGACCATTTCAACGTATCTGTCTGGTGGTCGAACATGGCAATAAATCCCATGGTCGTATCCTGAGCGCTCTGCTGGTAATAATTACTGCTTGTAGCGTAAATCGGAAAATTACTTTTCTTCCTTGCCTTACCTCCAATGTAAATATTCCCGATACTGTCTGTCACAACAGCATAGCCCCAGCATGAAGTGTTTGTTTGGTCATCGCCAAATAAAGTTGCCCAGCGTGCAATACCTGCGGTGTCCAGTTTAATTAGAAAAGCATAATCAATATGTCCTGTCACTGGAGCGTGATTATATGCACCCGCAAGTGGAATCAACGGAAAAGGATTTGGTTGTGTATACACACCGGTTACTCCGGTAACATAAACATTGCCGAAATGGTCTGCGGTAATTCCAAATGCCCATTCTGCCATTCTCCCATAATAGGTAACCCATCTGGGAGTCCCGAATGGTAAATGTTTCATTATTATTGCATTTCCAGAACCATAAAATTGCATTTGGAATCCATTATGCACAGGAAAGTTTGAGCTTCTTGAAAATCCGGTAGAATATACATTGCCTGCATCATCTGTGCATATATCATCAATATAATCATCCTTAGAAGTCCCGATATAAGTGCTCCAGCATAAGTTTTCTATGCAGGTTGGTGTACTTGCTGCTATTGGTGTTTGTCCCATCTCAATCACAAACGGCAAATTCCCATCAATGCTTCCAACATAAAATCCCACTCTTCCGTTTCCCCAGTCAACATATTCTCCCTGCCAATTGAGGTCAACGCGATTTCCGTTTGCATCAATCTGGAAGACATCAGGTCGCGGATACGAGTACGTTCCGATGCTCGTATGAATATTAAGCACGGTGTCGCCCACAACAGTAATCGAATCCTGCCCGTCAAAATTCAAACCCACATCGGTTGCAGAACCGGGTTTCATGATGATGTAGAATTTCATTCCTGCATTGTTTCCATAGAATAAAATATCCGTGCTGTCGAACACTGATGGATAGAGAAGTTTATTGAATCCTTCAACGCCAGTAATTCCATTTGGGCATTGCGGAAGAAAATAATTCAGGTAACCCTGAGAATTTTTTTCCACAGAGAATGGCTTGGTGTTTTCACTTGCAGGCACAACTTTTTCCTGGTGCAGTTCAAATGTCATATCAACTCTGTGCAACGTGTCGGCAGTAGCCGTGTCAGTGTCCACGCGTGAAAAAACATACGACATAAGCCGGTAGCTGCTGTCTGCATCCGGCTTGAAAAAATATAAATCAGGATAGTTATGAACGGTGTAATACTTCACATCCATCCTCACCGAATCCTGCGTGTCAATTATCTGCCCGAAGTTTCCATAGAAAGCAAACGAACTCGGACACGGCACAGTGTCGGGCGGAGAAATAAAATGCTTCGTGTCATACTGGATAGTGATGTATTCATAAGTTCCATCTTCAAGTGTTGATTGTCCTGAGACATAAACGATTCCGTCTCTGTCGTGTTCGATGTGCGTTGCATTGTCATCCCCATGTGCGTTGCCGTCATACATATCCTGCCACAAAACTGCACCTGCGCTGTCATAAACAATAGTCCCGAAGTCAAAATTATTTCCGTTCCATGTTTCGCCTGTTACATAAACAGTTCCTATGGAATCAACATCAACATACCATGCAACATCTTTTCCGCTCCCGCTTCCGTTGAATGTTTGACTCCAGATTAAATTTCCTGCCGAGTCATATTTCAGAGTAACATAGTCGGATGTTGCATCACCGGTGCCTGTCTTTCCGAAACCGGTAATGTAAATATTCTCATTCGTGTCCACTGTCATTGCGGTTCCTTCATTATCAAATCCTGCAAGGTCAAAATTACGAATCCAAACGAGCGAACCGGTTGAATCAATCTTCACGGTGCGGATGTTAAATCCAAATGTTGAACTGCTTGCACGTCCGGTGATGTAAACCGTTCCCGAATCGGTGAGCGCAACGGCATTGGCGCGGTCAAAAGAATTTCCGGTGTTCGTCAGGCGGATGGTGTCAACGGGGTTTCCCGAAGCATCATATTCAAGTGTAAGATAATCCCAGTCAAGGAGAGAATTTTGGCTGCCTCCCGTAATATAAACTTTACTGTCATCTGTCTTCAACGCTCTCGGCACATCATACAAATCCACATAATCATATTGCGCTGACCATTGCAGAGTTCCGTTTGCATCATATTGCAGCGTAACAATATCAAGCAGCCCTGTGCTGTCCTGCGTTGTGCCCGTTACATAAACCAAGCCGCTGTTCACTCCGATAGCAACCGGAACATCTAATCCCGAATAATAATTCCCGCTGTAAACGCTTGACCATATCAGTCCGCTGCTTGGGTTATACTTGATGGTTACAATATCAAACCCTGTCCCTGTTGTGCTGTCCATCTGGAAACCGCACACATATATGTTCAGCGAATCGTCAAGACAAATCGCTGTCGCCTGGTCTCTGCCATAGTTCGAACTGCTCGAATACTGGTGGCTCCAGACCAAACCGCCATCGCTTGTATATTTTGCAACGACAATATCCGGTCCTGTGTTTGCATCGAGCGTATATCCCGCCACATAAAAATTTCCGTCCTTGTCCTTGCACGAAGGGCTTTCCATTATTGAATCCTGATTCGCAAAATGCTGAACCCATTCGCGGATGACTGCCACCTGCGTGCTTTGCGCCCTGACAGAAAAACTAAATGAAAGAAACAGAATGAATGTACAAACAATCATTCTCGAAATTGTTGTAATTGTTTTCATGGTGATTTGGTTTTAAGGTTTGAAAATATTTATTGAAATAATTTTTCCTTTTCCAATCCCGCTCTGAAATAGCTCAGCGTGGGACATTTTAACTTATCCGATGTAGAGGTACTATCATACCCGT
>DATDOJ010000250.1:0-2372 GCA_035293345.1 Bacteroidia bacterium | reverse complement strand
CGCTGAGGTGTTTGCCGCTGCTGCGGATTTGATTTTCCATGTAACTGAACCGGCTGATGAACTTGCGGTTGGTTTTTTCCAGCGCGTCTTCGGGGTTCACGCCAATGAACCGCGCATAGTTGACGAGGGCAAAAAGAAAATCGCCAAACTCATGCTCAATACGGGAATGATTTTTTTCCTGCTTAAGCTCCGCCATCAGTTCATCCAACTCTTCCTGCACTTTTTCAAGCACCTGTTCGGGTTTCTCCCAATCGAAGCCGGCACCTCGCGCCTTTTCCTGTATGCGCCATGCTTTTATCATGGCAGGCAGTGATTTGGGAACACCATCAAGCACGGTTTTGTTCACTGCGTTTCCTTCCTTGTCTTTTTCGGCAAGCTTGATTTTTTCCCAGTTGTGTTTTACTTCTTCAGCCGTGTCGGCAACCACGTCTCCGTAAATGTGCGGGTGGCGTTTGATTAATTTCTCACT
Organism: Bacteroidia bacterium; assembly: GCA_035293345.1. Taxonomy (GTDB): domain Bacteria; phylum Bacteroidota; class Bacteroidia; order AKYH767-A; family 2013-40CM-41-45; genus 2013-40CM-41-45. The sequence continues at coordinate 1,903 of DATDOJ010000250.1, read as the reverse complement.
TAATCCGTCAATCACTTCATCAAGTGTAAAAGCGTTTTGCTCGCGGGCAATACGGGTGTAAAAAACAATGTGCAGCAGCAGGTCGCCCAGCTCGTTGCGGACTTTTTTCATGTCGCCATCGAGGATGGCTTCGGAAAGCTCGTAGGTTTCTTCGATGGTGAGATGGCGGAGCGATTCGAGCGTTTGCTTTTTGTCCCACGGGCATTTTTCGCGAAGCTCGTCCATGATGTTGACGAGGCGCTCGAAAGAGGCAGAATATTTTTCCATTTAATTTCCGGTTAAAAACTAAAGAATCAAGGCGGGCATCATATTAAAAAAGGTTTATTTTTGCGCACCTTAAAATTTGTTCAAATATATTAAAAGCGCCATGGCTGAAACAAAACCAGAAAAGAACATTGATATTTCCGAAACCCTCAGTAAGACGGAACAATACATCGAAGACAACCGCAGGATGCTTTCGCTTGTGCTCGGAGCAGTCATTGTGATTATTGCGGGTTACCTGATTTACGAAAAGATGTATGTAGGCGGCAAAGAGAAAGACGCGCGCGCACAGATGTTTATGGCTGAGAGTTATTTCCGCACCGATTCGCTTCGCCTCTCCATTAACGGTGACGGCAACTATCCCGGTTTTATGGAGCTGGCGGATAATTACGGAGTAAGTCCTTCGGGCAACCTTGCGAAACTTTATCTCGGCATGAGTTACCTGCGCACAGGAAAATATGAAGAGGCGATTGACGCACTCGAAAGTTATGACGGCAATGATGAAGTAACAACCGTGCTGGCGCTGGTCGGAATCGGTGACGCCTACATGGAACTGAACAAGACCGATGATGCCATCAGCTACTATGAAAAAGCATCGGAGAAAAACGTGAACAACTTCACCACTCCCTACGCGCTGTTCAAACTTGGAGGCGCCTGCGAAACGGCAGGAAAATATTCCGATGCTGTTGAGGCATACGAGCAATTGAAAAAGGACTATCCCGCTTCCACCGAAGGACGCGAGGTGGAGAAATATATTGCGCGGGCGAAGGCGAAAGTGAAATAATCGCCTCACCCCTAACCCCTCTCCGAGGGAGTGGGGAATGCATTTCGAATTTACATCATGTCTTCAAGTCACAAGAACCTTTCCGATTACAATCCCGCTGATTTTTCCTCTGCCGATTCACTACGTATCGGCATTGTTGTTTCTGAGTGGAACAAAGAAATAACTGATGTGCTTTTTAACGGGGCGAATGAAACACTTCTGAATTGCGGAGTGAAAAAAGAAAATATTTTCCACGCTGATGTTCCCGGAAGTTTTGAACTTCCTTTAGGGGCGCAAATCTGTTATGAGAAAAATAAATGTGATGCGGTGATTTGTCTCGGCTGTGTGATTCGCGGTGAAACACCTCACTTCGATTACATCTGCGAGGCGGTTTCAAAAGGAGTTATGGATTTGAATCTGAAGTTTGGTATTCCGTTTGTCTTCGGTGTGCTCACCTGCGACACGAATGAACAGGCGCATGAACGCTCAGGAGGCAGGCATGGAAATAAGGGGGTTGAAGTGGCAGTGACTGCGTTGAAGATGTGCAATATAAAAACGAAGTAAGAAGTTGGCAGTTGGCAATAGGCAGTTGACAATTAATGTAACTACCAATAACTGAAAACATTTTTAACCGGGATTTTGCAATTCTAAAAGATTCAACACACCCCAATAGCTATCGGGGTGTGTTAAAAAAAAATCAACTGAAAAATCCGGGTTTAATGGTGTGCCTGCGAATCATAACCCGAAAAAAATAAAAGCGACAGGACAAGCGCACAGCGGAAAATATTTTTCCGGATGTGGAAATGTTTTGCAGGGACATAAAATATTATTCCCCTGTGAATGGGTTTTGTCAGCAATGACTCCTTCGGAGAAAACAAC
>DATDOJ010000249.1:0-5116 GCA_035293345.1 Bacteroidia bacterium | reverse complement strand
ATGCAATGCTCGCTGTCAGTTATGACGATGAAAAATATGGCGGAGCAATTGAAGTATTGAATTCATGGGGTAAGCAATGGGGCAATAATGGTTTTGCATGGATAAGATATTCCGATTGCCTGAAGTGGTTTTCGGGGGTTTATGCTTTCTTTCTTGACAACAGTTCTGTGAGTATGAATAATAATTCAGCGGCTGATGATTCATTTGCTATGTCAGCGGATTCGTCTGCAACTGTCATTGCCGGTTCTCTGAAAAAGGATTCTGTGTTAAAAGCGGACGCGGTTTACATGCAGTTGTTTAAAAACAAGTAATGGTTATCACCTATTTTGATGAAACAGGAGATGATGGTTACCGGGAGACATCGTCTGACATATTTGTTTTAACAAGTATTTATTTGCACCACAGCAATTGGCAGAAAATCTATGTCACCATAACTGAATTCCGGAGAATGTTAAAAGCCAAATACGGCATGCCGCTACGTAGGATTTGTATTCAATAGTGTTCAAAACATGACAAGGCAAGAAAATAAGGTCGCTCCTATCCGCCAAAGGACGGATTCCGTCTTTCAGCGGAACGGAGCTTCAGGTGAATCCTGATGAATACTTTCTACAAACAGCTGACTCCTTTGGAGTCATGAATGCAGGAGTTTATACTCCGTAGGAGTAATCTGTTTGTAGAAAAAATATACAAACAGTAGAAAAGCCCCACAGGGGCGACCTGTTATAAGGTTTTGAACAGTTGTGATTTGTAATCCTGCGTTTTTAATTCCTGTGCTGTCACTACTCCCGTCCTGTAGTTTTCCATCTCCGCAGGAATCTTTCTCAGCATGATTTTCTTTACCCTGCATTTCTTTTCAAGAGCAGATTTAAACTTGTATGTATTTTTACATTTCCAAAAATTCATAGCATTACATCATAAAAAGACACAGGCAATGGAATTCAATATTTATGCGCGCTTCCACACATTCGACATGGCTTCGGAAGTTTACATGGTGGCGCCTGCGCTGCTGCTTTCCGAAAAATTATCCTATGTCGGTGACGAGTCATTTATTATCCATGAATATTTTTCGGAACGGAAAGACAGCGACAGGTTGATTATACGCTTTCATAAAATAATGTTTGATAAACAAAAATATCCGGAGATGGCGGATATTGATTATGATAATTTTCTCACATCATACCTGAAAGCGAAGCAGATAAGACATCCGAATAAACAGACATTGATTTTGCTACAGACAGGGAAAAACCTGATTCGCACTATGAAGCAAAATATTGACGGGTGGTTTGCTCATTACATGAATCAGTTCGGGTTTAATGTCTTAGGTCCGTTTTTCAGGAGCGGGCAGCTCATCCCTATGCTTGATGCGGCTCCTAAAGATAATGTTACGGGAGAAGATTCTCTGATAGAGGACTTCCATCAACTGCTGACAGAGAAAAACCAGTTGTCTGTTGTTACCGATGAGTTCGACCTTGTGCTCGATGTTAAGCATGTGGACGAATCGGCTCCATTGCCCGATGCAGCGGAGGTGCTTTGTTTTCCGTTAGTCACCTTCCCCGTCTTGAAACGGCTGACGGAAGAGCAGATGGTTTCGCTCAACAGCGACCTGCGCGCTGCGGTTTTTTCCTTCAATGCGAATATGCAGGCGCTGAATGAAAAGCTGGGCGCGGTTTCTTTTTCCCCGCTTCATTTTTCTGAAATAGACGCGATGGTGAAGCAGCACGCTGCTGCCGACAGGGCAACGCTGAACGACCTGCTGAGCGGGCATGTTTACTTAAAGCAGGTTCGCAACAGCCACCCCGAAGAGGGCGAGGTGACATTTTATATAGCTGTCAGTTCGGTTCAAAAATTCCTGGAATGTTATGAAAAGCTGAGCCGGCTGGAGCCATACGTGATTGAGCGCGTCATGCAGCGGGCAGGCGAGGCGGTTTCTCCCGGGCAGTGCATTTTGTTCCTCTACACGAAGTGTACAGCGCCCGAAGTGCCGGGCTCAAAAGAAGTGGCTGTAATGAAGCGGGCAAAGCAGGAAGAAGGCGAATAAGAACCTGCGATATTTTCATTGCCCACAGCTTGCTGCCCGGATACGGGTGCAACAAAAAGCAGGGTAGTGGCTCATTTTGGTCTTTGTGTTCTTTGTGATTTTTCTTAGCGTCCTTTGCGGTTAAAATTTTTAAACACCAAGCGCACGAAGAAGGCACAAAGTTCACAAAGAAATTACCTTGAATTCAAAGTAAGCCACTATCAAAAGCAGCCGGATTTTCCTGTACAATTTTTTTTTCTTAATTTCGTTAACCACATACTAAAACTCAATATCCTATGAAAGCATTTGAATACATAACCGTTACGGGCAACCTGCCCTACCCTGACATGGAAATTGCCGATGTGCAGGCATTTATCCGGCTGGCACAAATTCTTGATGCGTCCTGCATTTTTGTTACTATGGAAGCACAGAAAGAAAAACAAGTGCTGCCTGCCTCGTTTTATTTTTTAGACGACCGCACCCTGTATAAGCTGAAAGCAGCGGGCTACAGGACGCTGGATGATTATGCCGATGCGAGCCGTCTCTTTTTCCCGGATTCCGAATCGTGGTATGATGCGAAGAAAACCGGCTTCACATCGTTTAAAGAATATGATGAATGCCGCAAGGCAGGCACCACCGATAAGAGCGCTTATGCGAAAGCCATACGGCTCGGCTTCATTGAACATTATAATTCGTTTTGTGAAAAATATGAAAAGCAAAAACAAACGGCACCAAAAAATTTCAACCGTGAAGAATGTACTTCAGCGCTGCAGTTGATGGAACATGCTGCTGCGCTCGGTTTCAAGGACTATGCTGATTTTGACAAGGCATTCTTTCTCGGTTTCAACAACCAGGCGGAATGGGATGATGCAAAAAAGAAAGGGTTTGCTAATGCCGCTGAATACCGCGATGCAGCGGGCATGGGAATTACAACACCCAAAGAATATCACGAGGCAAAACATAACGGAATAGCGACCAAGCAGGAATACGATAAATTTATTTTTCTCAAGCGCGCTGCACATAACCGCTATAGTTTCGACCAGGCGCATCTCATCAACGCGCTCAAGATGTATGAGAACGGAAAAAAGCTTCCGCTGAAAAAGCTGCGCGAGCTGCTGCACAGCCAGCAGGAAGGATATATGATTAAAAACGACAACAGGGAAAGTTCTCTCCCCTCATGGTACACCGTGCGGCTCAACACCGATGATGATTATAAATCATTGCTCCTCAACAACGCTGAACTGAGCAATCACGGAATGTTTGACGAGGAAGGGGAATACTATGAAGTGAAACGCATTCTCGACAACAAAATTTTTATTGACGGGGCGAATGTTGCGCATGGAGGCATCAACCGCGATGAGCACGCCAAACCCAAACTCAGCAACATTCTCGTCATTGCCCAGGAGCTGAAGAAAATGAGGTTCAAGGATATTGTCGTTATCTCTGATGCTTCACTCCGGCACCGTGTAATAGATAAAAATATTTACGACCAGTTGAAAAAAGAAGTCACTTATCTCGAATCGCCTGCAGCTACATCTGCAGATGAATTCCTGATTGAATGTGCAAAAAAAGAAAAATGCTACATTGTTTCAAACGATACTTTCCGCGACTGGAAAAGAAAAGACCCGTGGATAGCCGAAAATATTGACCGTCTTCGAATTCCGTTCATGATTGTGCAGGGCAAAGCCACTCTGTCCATTGAGGATATTCATGAAAAGACAGCTTCGTGAAGGTATTTGCTGTGGTGCAAGGAGTTTCCTGCTGACATGTATGAGGGGATATTTTTTATGTGCCGGGATGTGCCGATGAAAAACCGGGATTAAAGCAGAGGAACGGGGGGAAATTATTATCCGGATTGCAGGCGAAGTTGGCCTTCGCTTTTCCAAGCAGAATTTATATTATAATATTATTCAGGAAATTACGTTAGGGCAGGAAACTTATCCCTAAGTCATGTCCCTTATTAATGCAGGCGACTTTGTTGACCTCTATCATGAAGTTCAAAGAAAGGGTGCACTGCATATTTTCCGCAAGATTGTTTCCACGCCCAACGGACGGATAGTTCAGGAATGGGAATCCATTGACTCCTTCAGTTCCGACTGGTGGACCATCCCTGCGATTCGCAGAAGATGGAATAAAATTATTTCAGGTTCGGAGGAAACAGAATACCAGGAATATTTCTGTTCTGAATTTTTATCGGGGAAAAGAAATCTTCGTTTGCTTTCTGTAGGCAGCGGAGGCGGAACGGCAGAGATAAAGTTTGCCATGCAAAAATGTTTTACCCTCGTTGAGGGACTTGACATTTCGCAGAAGATTGTTAATCATGCAAAAGAAAAACTGAAGAAAAATAATTTGCCGGTTCGCTTTTTCACTGCCGATGCTGTGCGCTATGATTTCGGCAACGAACTTTATGATGTGATTCTCTTCAACAGAAGCTTGCATCATTTTTTTTCTGCAGAAAAAATTCTGCTCAAAGTCCAATCGTCTCTTCGAAGAGACGGTTTTTTGATTCTTGCTGAATACGTGGGGCCCAATCGCTTTCAGTGGAAAAAAAATCAGCTTCAGCTAATCAATGACTTGCTGGAAGAAATCCCTCCGCAATACCGCAGACGGCAAACAGGAAATTCAATTAAGCGAAAAGTTTTCAGACCGGGAACATTACGAATGTATCTCAACGACCCGTCCGAATCCGGGCACTCACAGGAAATTCCGCAATTAGTTAAAAAGTACTTTGATATAGTGGAAGAAAAAAAACTGGGAGGAAATATTCTGCATCCCCTGCTGAAAGACATTGCCCACAATTTCAGGAAATCTGATTCCGAAGCATGTGCCATACTTGAAAAACTTTTTGCTGCGGAGGACGAATTTCTGAAAACAAATGACAGCGATTTTTTATTTGGTATCTATAAAAAACAATAAAATGAAAATTGAATATGTATGTCATTCATGCCTGTTTATTGAAGCAGGCGGAAAGAAAATTGTAATGGACCCGTGGTTCTCCGGTTCAGCATATTGTGACCAGTGGCATCTTTTCCCTCCGCCTGTTCACACGGAAATGCTGAAGGATACGGACTACATTTTGATTTCTCATGGTCACCAGGA
>DATDOJ010000248.1:0-13208 GCA_035293345.1 Bacteroidia bacterium | reverse complement strand
CGTATGTATCAACCAACTCACCCGTGATTGCTTCTACGCGCCTGACCCCTGCTGCAATCGAACTCTCGGAAACAATTTTGAATTTACTTATCTCACCCGTTGACTTCACATGTGTTCCTCCGCAGAGTTCCATAGAATATTGCGGGTCAAACGTAATGACACGCACAAATTCTCCGTACTTCTCTCCGAACAAAGCCGTAGCTCCCATCTCCTGTGCCTGCTTGACGGGAACATTTCTTTTTTCATCCAGCAAAATGTTCTCACGGATTTTTTCATTCACCACTTTTTCAATCTTTTCGATTTCTTCGTCAGTCACTTTTGCAAAATGAGAAAAGTCAAAACGCGTTACGTGCTCATTCACGAGAGAACCTTTCTGGTTTACGTGAACGCCAAGCACGCGCTTCAATGCAGAGTGCATTAGATGTGTTGCTGAGTGATTGCTTGTAATTACTTTTCTTCTGTTGCTATCAACTATAGCGTGAAAAGTTGCATTCAGGTTTTTTGGAAGCTTATCTGCGAAATGAATGATAAGAATATTTTCTTTCTGTGTGTCAGTAAAAAAAATCTTTTCTCCTTCGGCTTCAATATACCCTGTATCGCCAACCTGCCCGCCACTCTCGGCATAGAACGGAGTTTTATTCAGCACGAATTGAAATTGTTCTTTACCCTTTGCCTTTACTTTTCTGTAACAGAGAATCTCGCAGTCACATTCAAGCATTTCATAACCAACAAATTCAATTTTGTCTGCCTCCTTAACAGTAATCCAATCTTCAGCAGCAACAGTTGCATCTGCTCGCGATCGTTCCTTTTGTTTGGAGAGTTCACGGTTAAATCCATCCATGTCAACTTCAAGGTTTTTCTCTCGAGCCATTAATTGAGTCAGGTCAATGGGGAACCCAAAAGTGTCGTATAGCTCAAAGGCAAACTCACCGCTTACATTTTTATTTTTGTACCCCTCAAATCTTTTTATTCCATTCTCTAAGGTGCGCAGGAAAGAACTTTCTTCTTCCTGAATCACGCGCATAATAAAATCCTGTTGCGCTTTCACTTCAGGGAAAACATCTTTGAACTGTTCTGAGAGAATCGGAACAAGTTTATGTAGGAACGGTTCGTTGAGTTTCAGAAAAGTAAAAGCATAACGGACTGCCCTTCGGAGAATTCTTCGAATAACATATCCCGCTTTGTTGTTTGATGGAAGCTGTCCATCTGCAATGGCGAATGTGATAGCGCGGATGTGGTCAGACATAACGCGCATGGCAATACTTCTCCTAACTTTTTCTATTCCTTCAAAATGAGAATCCTTTGTTTCATCAAATCTTTCATCGTATTTAAAACCTGTTCTTGAAGAAATAAACTGAATCAATGGCTGGAAGATATCAGTATCATAGTTGGACGTTTTTTCCTGAAGTACCATACAAAGACGTTCGAAGCCCATGCCGGTGTCAACATGATTTTCGGGAAGTGGTACAAGCGGACCTTCTGCTTTCCTGTTGTACTGAATAAAAACATTATTCCAGATTTCAATGACATGCGGGTGCCCAGAGTTTACGAGATTCTTTCCATCTATTTCTTTTCTTTCCCAATCACTTCTCAAATCAACATAAATTTCAGAACACGGACCGCACGGACCCGTGTCCCCCATCTCCCAGAAATTATCTTTCTTATTTCCCTTGAGGATTCTTTCTTCTGAAATATGTTTTTTCCAGCAGTCAAAACTTTCCTGGTCAAACTCAAGATTATTTTTCTTGTCGCCTTCAAAAACCGTAACATACAATCTGTCTTTCGGGATTTTGTAAACGCCTGTCAGTAGTTCCCAACTCCATTCAATCGCTTCCTTCTTAAAGTAATCACCAAAACTCCAGTTGCCGAGCATTTCAAACATGGTGTGGTGATAGGTATCAATGCCCACTTCCTCCAAATCATTGTGCTTGCCCGAAACCCGCAGACACTTTTGAGAGTCAGCAACGCGCTTGTACTTCGCAGAAATATTTCCAAGAAAAATATCCTTGAACTGGTTCATCCCGGCATTGGTAAACATCAAGGTCGGGTCGTTCTTCACAACCATCGGAGAGGATGGAACAATTTCATGTCCTTTCAAAGCAAAAAAATCGAGAAAGGTTTTCCGTATTTCAGATGAAGTCATTGCAAAAGTTATACTTTGTATGTTATATGTTATTAGCAAAAAATTATCTTTGCCAGGTAAGCGCGACAAAATTAATTTTTTAATAATGGCGAAAACAAAATATCATTTCAATACTCATTCTCTCAAGTTTGAAGAGGTTGCCGTGAGTTTACGCAAGCGGCTACTGAGGGTATTCGGGTTTTTCTCCACATCGCTTGTCTTCGGAGCTGTCATTGTGTTTGCTTTGTACTACTATTTCCCGTCTCCGAATGAAAAGCGCTTGCGCAGACAGTTGGAGGAAAGCACTTTCCAACTCGAACTTCTGAAAGAACGATCAGATAAAATCGAAACTGTACTTAAAGACATCCAGGAGCGTGACAACACAATTTATCGTGTCATCTTTGAAGCCGACCCTATTCCTGAATCCGTCCGCGAAGCAGGATATGGCGGAGTGGATAAATATGCGGAACTGAAAAAATATTACGATGCCGACCTGCTCGTTGAAACCGCAATGAGAATTGATAAACTTTCGAAGCAGCTTTATATCCAGTCGAAATCATTTGACGAAGTTTTTAACCTCGCAAAAAATAAATCGGAGATGCTTGCTTCTATTCCTGCAATACAACCAGTTTCCAACAAAGACCTTAAACATCTTGCTTCGGGTTTCGGATGGCGCATGCATCCGGTTTACAAAATCAACAGGTTTCATTCGGGTATTGATTTCACTGCACCCACCGGAACAGAAATATATTCCACCGGAAATGGTGTGGTTGAAAAGGTGGAAATGAACGGACATGGATACGGCAATAATGTAATTATCGGTCACGGCTTCGGATACCAGACACTTTATGCGCACATGAGCAGAATAAAAGTGAGACCGGGACAAAAAATTTCTCGCGGAGATTTAATCGGATACGTGGGAAGCACGGGAACGTCCATCGGTCCGCACCTGCACTATGAGGTAATGAAAAATGGTGAGAAAGTTAATCCCGTTAATTTTTTCTTCAACGATTTAACTGCCGAAGAATATGAACTCACACTTGAAATTGCTTCACAAAATAATCAGTCCTTCGACTAACTCTAAACTCTAACCCCTAAACTTTGCACCATGCCATACAAAGAAAAAGAAATCACAAAACTTTTTTACTCCATCGGAGAAGTTGCCGATATGTTTGATGTGAATGTTTCGCATATCCGTTTTTGGACTAATGAATTCACCGTGCTGAAACCGACCAAGAATAACAAAGGCAATCGTTTGTATTCACCGGAAGACATTGAAAAAATCCAGAGGATTCATGAGCTGGTGAAAGTTCAGGGCTTCACACTGAAGGGCGCGCAGGCGAAACTGAAAGAAGAGAAGAAGGAATACAAAGGCAAAGAGCCGCTGGTAAAGTCATTGCAAAAAATTCGTAAGTCGTTACTTGAAATTCAGCAAAAACTTGAGGTTGCGGAGAAAGTCAGCTAGCTGCGATTTTATAGTCAGAATTTTTCATACATTAGCAGTAGATAATTTTCACTCATGAAATTATTTACTGCTTTTGTTTTTTTTGTTTCTGTTTCAGTTTGCTGCGGACAAGTAACTTTTCGAAGACGTACGGTGGGGTTGCTGGGGATTATGGACATGCTGTTCAGCAAACAAATGATAGCGGCTATATTGTGGCAGGGTTTACATTGAGCTTTGGAACAGGATCTCAGAATGTATACGTAATTAAAACTGATGCTAATGGCGACACTCTGTGGCCCCGGACTTTTAGAGGCAATATTAATGCAACCACCAATTTTGTAAAGCAAACTTATGATAATGGATATATTGTTGCAGGCAATTCAAATAATATGTGGGGCGGGACCAACTATTTAATCCGCCTTGATAGCAATGGCGATACTTTATGGACAAGAATTTATGGTGGAAATTATGACCTTGTTGTCTCAGTTCATCAAACCAGTGATAATGGATTTATTATCGGAGGCATTACAGAAAGCTTCGGAGCTGATAGTGCTGATGTTTACCTTACAAAGACGGATTCTAATGGAAATATTCTATGGACAAAGATTTATGGAGGAGGTATCAGGAATGAAGGGGCTTATTCATTTAACTTAACCAGCGATGGAGGATTTATTATTTGTGGTTACACTTCAAGCTATGGAGCGGGTGGGTATGATTTCTATCTGATGCGAACGGACTCTGGCGGAAATCCACTTTGGGTAAAAACTTTTGGAGGAGCTGATATGGATATTGCTCACTCAGTTGAGCAAACTACAGATGGAGGGTTCATTGTTACCGGTTCGACAAATAGTTTTGGAGTGGGCGAATATGATATTTATTTGATAAGAGCCGATGGAAACGGGAATCTATTATGGTCTAACACCTACGGTGGTATAAATGATGATGGAGGTAACTGTGTTCAGCAAACTACTGATGGGGGATACATTGTTGCTGGTGCTACTAATAGCTTCGGAGTAGATTCAACTGTGGTTTATATTGTAAGAACTGACAGCAACGGAAATATACTTTGGTCAAAAACAATTAATAACGCAGGCAACAATAGTGCATCGAGTATTCAGAAAACTTTAGACCAAGGATACATTATTACCGGAGTAACGAATAATCAAATGTTATTCTACACAGGTGATGTATATCTGATCAAAACTGATAGTAACGGCAACAGTGGTTGCAATGAAAACATACCATCAACAATTGTAACAGCAGTTTCAACTATTGCTACCGCACAAAGTGTAACTATTTTGTCCGGCGGTGTTGTCGGCAATCCTCAAACTCAGGTTGGCAGCGGAAGTTCAATAACTACACTTTGTTTTACCAATAACATCTCAGAAATAAACAATAATGAAAACACGATTACCATTTTCCCCAACCCAGCTACAAGTGAAATCAAATTTCAAATTTCAAAATTCAAAGTTGAGAGTGTTGTTATTTATGATGTACTCGGAGCAAAAGTGTTCAGTAAAGATGTAACTGCTGGCAATAAAGATGTACTTACAATAAACACAGTAGCGTTTACTGCCGGGATTTATTTCGTGAGCATAAAAACAAAAGAAGGAATCGAAACTAAAAAGTTAATTGTTCAACATTAACCATTGAACCAGTAAACCATTAAACATTTTTCTCAATCGCCTCGCATAACTTTCCGAATATCGCTTCAATTCCCCCAACTCCCATTATCACGTGTAATTTATTCTGCTTGGAGTAATACTCTTTGAGTGGAGCGGTTTTGTTGTTGTATTCATCAATGCGTTTGTTGATGATGTCGAGATTAGTGTCGTCACTTCTTCCCGAATTTTCTCCACGGTGAAGAATCCTTCTCACGAGTTCATCTTTCTCCACTTCCAACGCAAGCATCATGCTGATTGAAGATTTTTTTTCTGATAAGAGTTTATCAAGCGCATCTGCCTGTGCAATCGTGCGCGGGAAACCGTCAAAGATGAAACCCCTTGCAGATGGGTTCGTGTCAATTTTTGAATCAATCATCCTGATAACTACATCATCGGGTACAAGCACACCGGCATCCATAAGTTTTTTTGCTTTCATGCCCAACTCAGTTCCGTTTGCTATTTCACTTCGCAGAATGTCACCGGTTGAAAGGTGAACAAGATTATATTTTTCAATCAGCTTTTCTGACTGTGTGCCTTTGCCTGCACCGGGTGGACCAAAGAGAACTATGTTCAACATAAAAAGTTATCCGTTATTCACATTTACATACTGACCTTCAAATTTCCTGTGTCCACACCTTTCAGAAACTTTATCAATCCGCTCATATAAACTTTCTGGTCGTCATACATGCACATGTGGCTTCCGTCAGGACAATACAAGAAGCTTCCGTTCTTCACCGATTCTGAAACCATTCTCATGTGTTCAGGATCCATCGTATCGTGCTTTGCACCGATTACAAGTACCGGCACCGATAGATTTTTCAAATCGTTTTTTCTGTCCCAGTTAAGCAGCTTGCCGGAGATTCCGAATTCACTCGGTCCCTGCATCGTAACGTATAATGATTGATTCATCTTACCGAACGAGCGCATCATGGGCTCGGGCCATTGTTCCATCGGGATGCGGCAGATGTGCTGCGCGTAAAAGTTCGGCATCAGCAATTCCATGTATTTCGGATTTTCATAATCACCTTTCGCTTCAATCATACGGATGGTGTCGAGCACTTCTTTCGGCATCGTGCCCGCCAGCACTTCATCGGCATATTTTTTATAATCGGCAGCACTCATCATCATGTTTGAAATGATGAGAGCTTTCATGTTGTCATGATACTTCAGCGCATACTCAGCTGCAAGTATTCCTCCCCATGAATGGCCGAGGAGATAAAAATTATCCTTATTCAAACCGAGTACAATGCGCACCTGATCCACTTCTTCAACAAAGCGCGGTAAATCCCAAAGCGAAGTATCATTGGGATTACCCGAATTTCCGCAGCCCAACTGGTCGTAATAGATAAATTCGATTCCTTCTGCCGGAAGAAAATTTTCGAAACACTCGAAGTATTCATGCGTTGCTCCGGGACCTCCATTAAGTAGAAGCAATTTTATTTTCGGGTTGTTGCCGAAACGCTTTGTCCAGATGTTGAATTTACCTTTCGGTGTTTCAATGGAAATAATTTTTACACCGCCTGTCTGAACTCCGGAAGTATCAGATGCAAAATAATTTTTCAGTGAACCGGCTGATTGCTCCTTTTGAAGATTACCACAGCCGAAGAGAAATAAGATAAGAATGAAAGGTGCAGTTGTTTTCATGGTATTGAATTTTTAGGTTGATAATATTAGTACAAAAATAATCTGAAATATATATTTCACTTTTCAAGAGTGTAAATGTCTTCAAGATTTCTGCCAAGCCCGTCATAATCCAATCCATAGCCGACAAGAAAATCATTCGGAACTTCAAAGCCGAGATAATCAATTTTCACTTCGTGCTTCAATGCGGATGGTTTCAGAAGCAAACTTGCAACTTTAATTTCAGCAGGATCGTGTTTTGAAATTTCATTTAGTAAATACAATAATGTTTCACCCGTATCAACGATGTCTTCAACGATAATTATTTTTTTTCCGGAAATATCTGAATTAATACCAACCGGATTTTTTATTGTGCCGCTGGACTGCGTTCCAGAATAAGATGAAACGCGGACAAATGAAACTTCACAGGTAATTCCTGACTTGCGGATTATATCAGATGCAAAAAAGAAAGCTCCATTGAGGACAGGAATGAAAACAGGTTCCGTTCCGTTCATCTCACTTTTTATTTTTTCAGCAAGAACGGAAATCCGCTCCTGAATTTTTCCTGAGGAAATAAATTGTTTGAAAATTTTTCCGTGAAGTATAACGCTTTCCATACATTTTGTGACGTGAGCGAATGTAGGAAAATTGAAAAGACAGGAGCGGAATATTCTCTGCTAAGCCCCTCTCCTTTGGAGAGGGGCTGGGGTGAGGTCTTACACTGTAAGTTTCTTCAGTTCCGATTCCGTTCTGTCATAAACTGACTTCAGCGAATCAACCATCTTGTCAATGTCAGAGAGTTCGTTATTGCGTGCTTTGATTTCAATCTGCTTGCAAAGATCTGCAAGATTGCTTGCGCCAAGATTCAGCGAAGAACCTTTCAGCTTGTGTGCCGCCTGTCCCATTTTGTCATATTGTCCTTCGTCAAAATAGTGTTTAATTTCTTCAATGAGGTGTGGCGACTGATTTAAAAACATATTGATGACAACTTTAAAAAAATCAGGATCAACTTTTTCATTGAGTTCTTTCAATCGCTGGATTGCATTCACATTGATGATATCATTTTCCTGTGCTTCCGAATTTCTCCCGATATTTTTTCCGCCTTCTTTTGATTTTCCGAAATTGGAAATTACATTTAATATTTCTTCAATAACAAACGGCTTGCTTATATAATCATTCATGCCAACCGTAATACATTTTTCTTTGTCGCCTTCAAGAGCGAATGCGGTCATGGCAATAATTTCAGGCATATTTTCTTTTCCCAATGTTCTTATGAGGTGACGCGTAGTTTCAAATCCGTCAAGCTCCGGCATCTGTATGTCCATGAATATCATGTCATATTGTTTCTTCTTCAGCTGAGTGATTACTTCCAGTCCGTTCTCGACAACATCGGGATGATAACCCAAATTCTCAAAAATATTTACAGCTAACTTCTGATTTATTTTATTGTCTTCAGCAATAAGAATTCTCAACGGAATTTTAGAGGCAGTTTCCTTGTCAGTTTGTTTAATAGCACGGTGATGTTTGCTTCGGTGATGTTCTTCGATGGTAAAAATGCCGATAAGGATGTCAAGCAATTTTGAGCGGTCGGTGTTTTGCGGAATGATTGCAGAAATATTTTTGTCGGAGTAGTCGAAATAAATTTCCTCATCGCCCGATGCGTTGAAAATAATTACAGGCAATTGAGAAGGAGGAAGAATCATACGAATTTCCGCAATGAGATCGCGATAATTTACCTGGCGGATTTTTGAATCAAGAGCAAGCAAGTCAAAATGCGCGTTGTTGCGCAGCCAGTTGAGTGCTTCGCGGTATGAATCCGTTACCTGAGGGTGCATTCCCCAGCGGTGAAAATAATTTGAAAAGTTTCCTGCTTCGGCAGCATTGTCACTGATGATAAGTACACGCGAGTTGATGAGTTGGCTCGCACCATGTTTCTCATTTCCGCTCGTCTCGGGCGCTTTTGCTTTGGCGGTCTGAACGGTGAAATAAAATGTTGAGCCGCCACCGGGATAACTTTCGGCTCGGATTGTTCCTCCCATCATCGTCACAAGATTTTTGCAGATAGCAAGCCCAAGACCTGTGCCGCCAAACTTTCGTGCTGTTGATGAATCCGCTTGGTAAAATGACTGGAAGAGTTTGTCAATTTTATCAGCAGGAATTCCCATGCCAGTGTCTTTCACTGCGAACTGCAATTGAATTTTATCCCCGGAATGAGAAACTTTTGAAACAGAAACAGTAATTTTTCCTCTCTCTGTAAACTTCACCGCATTCGAAACAAGATTAAGCAGCACCTGTCGTATACGTGTGCTGTCGCCCATAATGTAGTACGGCACTTCGGGAGAAATAAAATACCAGAGCTGCAGTTTTTTTTCGGACGCTTTTGGCGAGAGTAAATCAAAAGTTTCTTCAATACTTCGTTTCAGTTCAAGTGGTTTGTTTTCCAGTTCCATCTTATCCGATTCAATTTTTGAAAAGTCAAGAACATCGTTGATGACTGAGAGAAGTGTTTCACTGCTGATGAGAATCGAGTCAAGATACTCGCGCTGTTTTGGAGTGAGTGTTGTGTTGCTGAGCAGCTCCGCCATGCCGATAACGCCATTGAGCGGGTTACGGATTTCATGGCTCATCATAGCGAGAAAATTACTCTTTGCGCTTGCAGATGCTTCAGCAGCCTCTTTTGCTTTGATTAAATCCTGCTCAGCCGCTTTGCGTTTACTGATATCTGAGATAAAATAAACCACGCCCTGCGCAACACCGCTTTCATGAATGATTGGCGTTGCAGAAATTTCCGCAGATATTTTAGTGCCCTTTACAGTTTCAACAGTGTGTTCCATCACAACATGCTGTCCGTTCAATGTGCGTTGTTGCAGGTCTTCAAGAATCAAACGATATTTTTCCGGAAGAATATTTTTTAGATTGTACCCTGCGCTTACGCTGATTCCTGTCTGCGAAAAAATATGATTGGCAAAAATACTGTTCGGGATAATGATGTTAAAATATTTGTCAAGCGAAACAACAGCAGCATCCGTGCTTTCTATGACGAACGAAAGATTTTCTTTGTTCTCGTACAATGCTTTTTCCGTACGCTTGCGCTGCGTGATGTTTTCAATCAACGTCACTGCGTAGGGTGTCGCACTGTCACCGCTTCGGAATAAGGTTGTGATAGAATGAATCCAAACGGGCTGCCCGATGTTGTTGACAAAACGTTTTTCCTTTCTCAGGAACGGAACTTCACCGCTGAAAAGCGATGCAAGGTTTTTTTGTTCACGCTCCAAATCATCAGGGTGGATGAGTTCGGAATAATTTATCGAGTGAAGTTCTTCCGTTGAGTATCCTGTTATTCTGCTGAAAGAATTATTGAAAGAAATTATTTTGAAGTCGGAGCTGATGGTAGCAAAACCGAAATGCCCTTCTTCCATAATTTTCTTATAGGGACTTTCATCTGCCTGTGTCACCTCCGGTTTAGCGACTATGGGAACAGGAGCTGCTTCTGAAATTCTGACCAGTACAAATTTCTTTTCATATTGAATTATTTTTTTTGAAAAAAAGTTCCCTGAGAATATTTTTCCATTGGCTGTTGAGAAATCAAACACTGAAGCAAATTCATTTTTACTGTCGAGCGCTTCACGAATCATTTTCTTCTGCTGCAGTGTCCATTTGTCTTTCAGCAAGACGGAGATATCAATACCGGTTAAATCCTTTTTATCGCTCGTCTCAAAAAGATTTACTGCTGTATCGTTCACTTCAACAGTTGTTCCGGTTTCTCCATCTATGAGAAAACAGGCATCGGGTAATTGGTCAAACAAACCTGATGAAATATTCTTCTCGGTAGGAATTTCTTTTTCCGGCTGAATGTGATATGCGCGGTACAATCCTGAAATGAGCATTGCCGCAAGAGCGTTGATGATAAAATAAATTGGTTCTCCTGACAACGGCTGCAATTTTAATTCCGAATAGGAAGTTTTGTAGAGCAGCGGCAGGTAATTAAAAACTGTAAGCGTAAGAATTACTGCCAGTGCCGCATTAAACCAGAGCAATGTACTGCGCGAATCAGTTCTGCGATTTGCAATTACGATTACAAGAATCAATGCAATTTGCAATTCCGAAGCAAGATGATTCAGTGCAGAAAGTCCGATAAGATGGGCAGCAACGAGAAAATAAAATCCGCTTAAAATAATGTCAGTATTCTTTCTCGCCTGCACCGCCAGGAAAAATGTTGCGGAGAAAATAACCAGCACCAAAAATGCAAGCACGGAAAACGGAGCAAGAAATTCATTGAGCGAAAGCAAACGCGCACTCATCATCTGAACCGTTGCATATCCTGCAGCTACAGCCACAAGCTGTGCCCGCATCCTGAATAACACATCATTCAGAAATGATAATTCTTCAACAAAGGATTTTTGTCCACTCACTTTTTTTATTCCGGAATTTATAAGTCCTTATATTTTTTTCCCTGCTCAATGTTCTGCAATTTCCCTGTAGGTTTCATTCTAAATCATTGCGATTATTACAGCACAAAAATCGGATGAATGAAATTATTTACAAGCGTTTTTTTTCAAAACAAGTTTACAGAAAAATTACATTGCATGGAAGCCCCTATTCACGCTGATTTCAGGGGAGCGTTGAAAAATTTGCTGATTATAAGCAGTAAAACAAAATTGAATGAAGCAAAATTGCTTTACTTCTTACAGGGAAGAAATTTCTTTTGTGAGGAAAGAAGAGAGTTCCGTGATGTATTCTTCGGAAAAATCAAAACGGATTCCCGCTTCGGAATATATCTCCGGCATGGATACCGTGTAACCGAGTGAAAGCGCGGAAAGGTATTTTTCCAAGGCAGAAGTTGGATTGTCGCGGAAGTTTTTCCAGACAGCAATCGCGCCCAACTGTGCAATGCCATATTCAATGTAGTAAAACGGAACTTCAAAAAGATGCAACTGCTTTTGCCAGATAGCTGACTTGTAATTTTCAAAACCGCTCCAGTCAGCTACACCGGATGAAAATTGTTTTTGCAAATCAGTCCATGCAATCATGCGTTCTGCAGATGTGTGTTCAGGATGTGTGTAAATCCAGTGCTGGAATTTATCTATGAGCGCAATCCACGGAAGAATTTTCAGAATGTCTTCAAGGTGAGTTCGCTTTGCGCGATTCAGTTCTTCTTCGCTGCTGAAATAAACATTCCAGTTATTCATCGTAATTAACTCCATGCTCATCGAAGCAAGCTCAGCAACTTCGGAAGGAAATTCCTTGAAGCCGATGAAACCAAGTTCATGTGTGAGCAGCGAGTGAAACGCATGTCCTCCCTCATGCACGAGCGTTACCACATCACGTAGCGAACCGGATGCGTTCATGAAAATAAAAGGCACACCGGTTTCATACAACGGATAATTGTATCCACCGGGCGCTTTTCCCATGCGCGAATTCAAATCAAGACGGTTAAGTTCCGGCAAAAAAGAAAAAGCGATTTTCAGTTTTGGATTTACTGCTTGAAAACATTCCAGAGTTTTTTTCTCCAGGTCTGTTCCGTCTGCGAATGGTTTTAAATCGGGTTTGAGTTCTGCATCCACTTCCGTGTCCCACGGTCTGAGCGATTCATAACCAAGTTTTCTTTTTCTATCTCCATCAATTAATTTGCAGAGCGGAACAATCTTTTTTGCTACGGCATCGTGAAACTTTTCGCAGTCGTTCACGGAATACTGCCTGTCGAGTTCAACAAAACGATAGTCGCGGTAATTTTCAAATCCGGCATTCACTGCGATGGTGTGCCGGAGTTTTATCAAATCGGAAAATAAATCATTCAGCTTGTCAGTGTCCTGCATCCTGCGGTTGGCAATGAGAGAAAAAATTTCTTCGCGGATATTCCTGTCGGGGTTGCGGAGGAAATTTGAAACCTCCGGCATGGTGTATTCTTTGTCTTTGTATGTAACACTCATCTCGCCAACGATGGCTGCATATTGCTGTTCTGCAGTTTGCAATTTTGCAATGAGCGGAACATTTTCTTCACGAAAAATGCGGTGATGATTTTCAACCTGCCGGAAATAATTTTTGAAACGCTTGTCACTGACTTTGCCCGCCAATCCGGAGTTGAGCAATTTATCGTTGAGACGGTTTTCGGCAACAGAAATATCCGGTTGAATTTCATTGATGAAAAATGTGTAAGCATCGCGGATTATATTATCGCGCGTATCGCAGCTCATACGGATATAAAGCCAACCAAGATGTTCCTGCAAAACGGTTTCAAGCTCACTTCGATTATGGAGCCACAAGAGAAGTTCATCAGCAGAGGTGAGCGGCTGCTCTGCTAACTTTTCGAAATAGGAACGAACATCATCATAACTTCTGATGGCTAAATTCTCGTCAA
>DATDOJ010000247.1:0-6322 GCA_035293345.1 Bacteroidia bacterium | reverse complement strand
ATCGCGCTTGTCCGAAACGCCATCACCATCTCTGTCGCGGATGCGTGAACCGGCAATGCTGAATTTGAGAGCCATGTAAAAATCCATTCCGCCTAAATCACTTAATCCCATGAGAGACCCGATTTTGTCAGAGCCGATAATGAAACTTGCCAGCCGCAGCGAAAGTCCTACCCGGAAAACGTCATACTCGTACATAGATAAGGGAACACTCACCTCCCACCATGTTTTCTCATAGCGCGGAGAAAGCGAAATGATACTTGCACGGCTCACACCGGGACCATTATGGTTGAATCCGTGTACCCAAGTTGAGTTGATGTAAATATTTTCCCACGCTTTGTAATCAACCTGCACGCTCACCGCTGTGGGCAGCGCCATGGTGAATGAGTTACCGGTTCTGCTTTGAGTCGGATTACCATAAAAATAATTTGAAATGGTTGTATCAAAGTCCATGAGATTAATTGTGTTGATGCTATCCCAGCCAATCCACTGCGATGACTGATTGCCGATGTTGAAATCGTCTGTGTGGTCACCTTTGAATTTAATGCTGCCAATATCTAACACACTTGCTCCAATGCGCAGCTTGTATTTATTCACTTCGGGATTGCCAAGTGTTTTTCCATCCATATCATAGGTGCCTTTCTCATAGTCGGGACGATATTCGTAAGCAAAGCCGATGTCGAATCCCCAGCCGTGTCCGGTAATTAAATCATCGTAAGTAGGACTCGCAATCGGAGCGATGGTATCTTTATTTTCATAATATGAATGCCCATATTGTACATCAGCGCTTACCTGATAAATTACACTCTTGGAACTGTCGGTGCTGACAGAAGAAATTGTGTCTTCTATAATTCTGAAATTAATATTCTGACCATAAACATACGCTGCGTTATATCCGTAAAGCCGCTTAATGGTGATTGCGCCTTTAAAATAATCCTGCTTCTTATTGTAGATTTCTCTTCCATAAGTCAGACCTAACTCGCCCCAATACATTGCCCCGATGCGAAGCGGTCCGCTGTCATAAGTTTTATCCTGCTGAGGTTTGTAGTGGAGTCCGTCATCTTCATAAGCGAATTTGGCAACGGCATAATGCAAATCCTTGATTGAAATCACTCCGCGCACCGCTGTGTGAATGGCGAAGTAATTATCCTTGACTGCGAAAGCAACAGACGGACCTTTCAACGTTGAAGCAAACGTGATGTTCTTGTTTGACGTGGTGTCGTATTCAAGATACTGCTTGTTGCCGTCTGCATCTTTTTCACCGATTCTGTTGGCGATATTTTTGAAACCGAAAAATGTAAGTTTCGATTTCGGAACGTAGAGATAATCGTTGTCGAACGAAATGCCGCCCGAGAGAAGGTTGATGTCGAGTTTCAACCGCGAGTCAACGATGGTGCTCGGATTGAGGTGCATGCCGCTGATGCCTGCATAGTTGCTGTTGGCAATGCCGAGCATTTCCTGTGCGTACGTATTCAAAGAAATGAATGCAGCGAAAAAAAAGAGTGCGAGTTTTTTCATAAAAAAAATTTATCAAACGTAGAAAAATAATTCACCTGCAAAACGGAACAGTCAGGATTTATTTTTCAACTGCTGTTTCGATGTGTGAAATTATTTCGTTTACTCTTTCCGGATTAAACCAAAGAAATCCTTTTCCAAAAAGGACGAAGTTGGCTCTCGCTTAAGTCCTTCGCGCGCGCCCGCCTGAAGCAATGTTATTAAGTCAAGAGTTATCAATTGAAAATTGAATCCCGCACATGCGGGAAGTATTGAGTATTTTTCAGAATTAATATTCAATAATCAACTTTCAATTTTCAATGTTCAAGTTTGGAAAATTCTTTAACTTAACGACATTGCCCATTAGGGGATTTAGGGGGTATAAACGGCTTCATTGAAAGAAGCCGTTTTTTTATGTGTTTTTCGAAGCTGACTGTTAGCAGGTGAAATTTGCCTCAAAAATGAGCATTCGATGTGACCAAATGTCCTTCCGCCAGTGGGGAATCACCTTCCGCCATGACAGAATGTCCTTCCGCCTCTCCGGAATGGGCTTCCGTCAATCCGGAATGGGCTTCCGCCATACCGGAATGTCCTTCCGTCAAACCGGAATATGCTTCCGCCAGTCCGGAATCACCTTCCGCCTCATGGGAATGGACTTCCGCCAGAGGGGAATCACCTTCCGTTGAAAAGAAATAATAATTTGAAGCCCGGCAGCGAAGGACTTGCAGGATTGAAAAAGGAAACCACAGGAGCGGGCATCAATTTCTATAAACATAATTTATTTTTCAACTTCCGTTTCGAAGTGCGAAATTATTTCGCTTTTATTTTCGGGACTAAACCAAACAATCTCTTTGTCTTTCCTGAACCATGTCAATTGCCGTTTGGCATAACGTCTTGTGTTGCGCTTGATTAAATCAACTGCTTCTTCAAGCGAAAGTTTGCCATCGAGAAAAGAAAATAATTCTTTGTATCCTACTGTCTGCAGCGGATTTGCGCTGCGAAACGGGAGAACCGACTTTGCTTCATCCAGTAATCCATACTCCATCATTTGAGCAACGCGGTTGTTGATTCGTTCATAAAGAATTTTCCGCTCCACATCCAGCCCGATTTTGATGACTGAAAAACTCCTTGGAGATTTTTTATGCTGCCGCAACTGCGAATATTTTTTTCCGGTGAGCAGGCAAACTTCAATGGCACGCATCATGCGCTGCGGGTTATGGATGTCAACCCGGGAGAAATATTCTGCGTCAAGCGCTTTCAATTTTTCCTGAAGGGAAATAATTCCTTCCCTATTAAAAAGTTCAGAAAGCTGTCTGCGGATTTCCTCATCGCCATCGGGCAGCCGGTCGAATCCGCTGCACACGGCATCAATGTATAATCCCGAGCCGCCAGCCATGACAACGATATCATGTATTTGAAAAAGCTGAGTGAGCAGCTTCAAAACATCTTCTTCAAATTTTCCTGCGTGATAGGAATCGCGCACAGAAAGAAAATCCAAGAAGTGATGTTTGACTTTTTGCAACTGCTCCGAAGTTGGTTTTGCAGTGCCTATATTCAGCTCTCTGAAAAACTGGCGCGAGTCGGCAGAAATAATTTCTGTTTTGAAATGAAGCGCAATGTCAATGGCAAGAGCGGTTTTGCCGGAAGTTGTCGGTCCGGCAATCACGACAAGAAATTTTTTCAATGTTAAATAAAAACTAAGGCAGGATTGAAGAAACTATACTTCCTCTCCCTCGGAAGGTGCGTCTTCTTCGGCATCGGGTTCGGTGATGGTGAACTCGTCCGGTTTAATTTTTTCCGTATCCAATACTTCTTCTTCTTCTTCGTTTTCAACGTCTGTCTCCGGCTCTTCGGCATATACTTCTTCCTCGACAAAATCTTCGGGCACCGGAACTACCTCAGGCATAATGCCGAATTGCTTTGGCGCATCGCCCGCTGTCCTCACGCAGCGCGGATAGAAAATACCCGTTTCTTCACTTACAATAATTTTTATCAGCTCAAGATGAAACGTCCACATCGCCATGAAATCATAGACGTAATAAATTTTCTGATGCGGGTCGGCAATGAAATCTTTGAGGCGCGAATTTTTCATCATCGCAATTTTACCTTCTCCGTCCGACATATCTGCGAGTGTAATTTCCTTTCCCTTCTTCCAGAAATCATCGCTCATGTAGAACGAAGCCATCTCCTTGCTATTGAACCCCACCGACTGAAGTATAATGTTATGCAAGTCCTCAAACGATTGTGTCGCCTTGATTTCAATGTCTCGGCTCACTTCGTCATGTTCTTCAAACGTCACTCTGAATTTATATACAGCCATAGGGCGATATTCAATTTTATTTTTTTGATAATTTTTAAAGTGCAAATTTAGTCACTCAATTTCTATTTACAAGTTATTAGTTATACGTTAAACGGCTATCGTGCTCACGGTAATAACCGTATAACATATAACTTTTTTCTCACAACAAAAATAAACTTTTTTATTTCTAATCACCCTGAAATATTTTTCACGCGCTTCAATCCCATCTTCTCCCCTTCCTGAATCATGAACTTATAAGCTGATTCGAAATCATTTTTTATTTCTCCATCGAGAATTGCCTCGCGGATGGCGTTCTTGATAAGCCCTACTTCTTTTCCCGGCACAAGACCGAACGCATTCATAATATCCGAACCGCTCACAGGCGGCTGCCAGTTGCGGATGCGGTCGCTCTCCTCCACTTCGCGGAGTTTTTGTTTCACGAGCTCGAAATTCTGAGCGTACTTTTTTATTTTGTATTCATTCTTCGTGGTGATGTCTGCCTGGCACAACATCATCAATGCGTCAATGTCGTTACCGGCTTCAAAGAGCAATCGTCTCACTGCCGAGTCGGTGACAATGCTTTGCGCAAGCACAATCGGGCGAAGATGAAGCAGTACGAGCTTCTCCACGAATTTCATTTTTTCGTTGAGCGGAAGTTTCAACTGGCGGAAAATATGTTTCACCATGCGCGCGCCTTTGTCTTCGTGCCCGTGAAACGTCCATCCGGTATTTTCTTCATAACGTTTGGTAAGCGGCTTGGCAATGTCATGGAGAATTGCCGCCCACCGCAGCCACAAATCATCGGTGGCATTCGAAATGTTGTCGAGCACCTGCAGCGTGTGATAAAAATTATCCTTGTGTGCTTTGTCTTTGACAACATCAACACCCTGCATGGCGGCAAGCTGGGGAAAAATCAACCGAAGCAATCCCGTGTCGAACAAAAGTTTGAATCCCACAGAAGGAACCGGAGACAAAACAATTTTGTTCAGTTCATCGGCAATCCGCTCTCCGGAAACAATTTTAATCCGCTCTTTATTTTTTTTTATTGCATGCATGGCAGATTCATGAATTGAAAAACCGAGCTGCGATGCAAACCGCACAGCGCGCATCATGCGCAGCGGGTCATCGGAAAAAGTGATGTCGGCATCCACCG
This sequence comes from Bacteroidia bacterium, assembly GCA_035293345.1. Taxonomy (GTDB): domain Bacteria; phylum Bacteroidota; class Bacteroidia; order AKYH767-A; family 2013-40CM-41-45; genus 2013-40CM-41-45. Next base: position 1,379 of record DATDOJ010000247.1, on the reverse strand, counting down.
GAGTACGGATGATTTTATTTTTTAAATCACTCACCCCGTCAAACGGGTCAACACGTTCTCCGAAATTATTTTTATTAAGAGAAATGGCAAGGGCGTTGATGGTGAAGTCGCGCCTCAACTGGTCATCGCGGATGGTGCCGTCTTCAACAATCGGTTTTCGCGAATCGGAACGGTAAGATTCTTTTCTCGCTCCCACGAATTCAATTTCCATGTCATCGTGAATGAGCATGGCTGTTCCGAAATTTTTAAAAACATTAACATGTACATTTTCTCCGAGGCGCGCTGCGACATTCTCCGCCATGGTGATTCCGCTGCCGGTCACCACAAAGTCAATATCCTTCGATGGTCTGCCCAAAAGCAAATCGTGGACAAAGCCGCCCACAACGTATGCTTCGCAGCCGAGCTTTTCGCTTTCCTGCGACACGATTTCAAAAATGGTGAGCGATAATTTTTCGGTGATGGATTTTGCAGCTTTCATTTCAACTACAAAGAAAATAAAAGGGAACACTGATTCTTATGATGCTCATGATTAATTATGATGTTTATTCAGCGAATATCATAACTATCATAATAATCCGCGTTCGCTTTTTCAATTCACTTCCTGATAAACTCAATCTCCCCTTTCATCCCGAGACGGATGATGGTGGATGGTTTACTGATTTTATTTTCTTTCTGCCTGTACTGAACAATATAATCCACAGCATTTTTTATTTCATCAGAAATTTCTGAAAAATTTTTTGGCGGTGGTGCGCCACTGACATTTGCAGAAGAGGACACCAACGGTTTTCCGGAATTGCGAATCAGCTCTCTGCAAAATTCATCTTTCGTTATTCTGATTGCAATGCTTCCGTCTTCTGCCGGAATATTTGCAGCAAGGTTGACTGCCTTCGGATAAATAATGGTTAAAGGATTCCGGGAGTATTCAATTAAAGTAAATGCGTGTTCCGGAATCTGCTCGACATAATCATACAGCTTTTCGACATCATCGAGCAGGATGATTAAACTTTTCTGCTCTGCTCTTTTTTTAATTGCAAAGACCTTCTCTACTGCCGAAGCATTTGTTGCATCGCAGCCGATTCCCCAGATGGTGTCGGTCGGATAGAGAATTGTTCCTCCACCTTTCAAAACACGAACTGCGTTTTCAATATCGGAATCAAATGATTTATTTTTCATTTGTCAGCGAAACCCAAAACAAAAGAAAAGTGTTTAGAAATAAACTGCAAGATTAACGGAGCCGGCATTATTGGCATTGTCCACAATGAACGAACGACTGCCGGGAATTTTTTTGGTAATGGTTTTAATTTTTCCTCCCTGGAAATCCCATTCTTCCCTGCTCATTTTTCCTTCCCCGGTTTTTTCATAAGCCAATCCCCAGCTAT
>DATDOJ010000246.1:0-7994 GCA_035293345.1 Bacteroidia bacterium | reverse complement strand
GCTCTTGATGCTTCCGGAAATGTGTATGTGGCGGGATATTTTTATAGTTCCTCTGTCACTTTTGGCTCAACCACCTTAACTAATGCAGACAATAACAGCAGCACTGCTGAAATATTTGTTGCTAAATTAGGACCATCCGTTGGACTTCCTGTTGAGTTGGTTTCATTCACAGGTGAAAACAAAAATAATATCAACCATCTTCACTGGTCAACAGCATCAGAAATCAATAACGATTATTTTGTTGTTGAAAGAAGTTCGAACGGAATTGATTTTGAAAATATCGGAACCGTTGACGGACACGGAAACAGCACACAGATTATTAATTATTCTTATGAGGATTTATCTTCCCTTACCGGAATAAATTATTACCGCCTGAAACAAATTGATTACGATGGTGAATTTGAATATTCACAAATCATTGCTGTCAGGAATAATCAATCAGGCAATCCTTGTTTTGTTTATGCAGATGAAACAGCGGGAAATTTTATTCTCAGTTGTAACACATTGAAAAACTCACAAGCGCAAATTCTCAGCATGGATGGAAGAATTCTGAAAGTGATAAATATCATAGATGATTCAGATAATACAGTTGACCTTTATGGCTTTGCTGCCGGTATGTACATACTCAGAATCATTGACAGAGAACAGATTCATAATTTTAAATTGATTAAAAATTAAAACAATGAAACTTATTCCCTTAAAATTCGCAATGGCAGTTGGCTTGGCATTTAGTTCGATGTTCTTTATCTGCAATCTGTTTTTTTCTCTTGCAGGCAATGAAGCTTCGGCTTGGGTGATGAATGTAATCTTCCATGAAATGGATTTCAAACCTCTCATGATGAATAGTAGTTTTCATCTCGCGCATTTATTCTGCGGCATTGGAATTTGTTTTATCGCGGGTGGGATAACCGGATTTATTACTGCCATTACTTATAATTCAATCAGCAAAAGAAAAATAATGGAAGAACAGTTTTCTGTTTTTAAGAAAATAATTGAAGAACATGTTTCCTTTTCTGTTAACAAAGAGGAAGCCCCGGCAACTATTAATCAACCTAATCCGATAGGTTTTGCTCATAAATAAATTCCTGCTCCGCAGAATTGTAATCACTACTGTTCGAAACATGAATATGTGTTTGAAATCTTCAAAATATGTCGCTCCTACGGAGCTAAGAAAGATTTGGTGTTATTTATTTCTACCAATATTTTACTCCTACGGAGTAATTGCCACAGACAAATCTAAGCCCTGTAAGGGCGGCATATTGGTAGAACAAATTACACCCACACCGTGAAACCCAGTAGGGGTGATATGTTTATCAGGTTTCGAACACCAATGATTTGTAATCCTGCGGAAAGCATAAAGCGAATAATTGCAAATCCTTTGCAAAATAAAATTAAACCATGAAAACAAAAATTACTCTCGTTGCATTATCATTTCTTTTTTCAGTTCAAACATTTTCACAAGCCCCCAACTGGCAATGGGCAAAAGCAATAGGCGGAATAGATTGGGATGAAGGTTACTCTATTGCTATTGACGTTTCAGGAAATGTTTACACTACAGGTTATTTTTTAGAAACAGTTGACTTTGACCCGGGCGCAGGAGTATTTAATTTGACTTCGGACGGAGGGAGCGTTGATATTTTCATTTCCAAATTAAGCAGCTCAGGCAATTTTGTTTGGGCGAAAGCAATAGGCGGAACAGGTAACGAAAGCGGTCTGTCCATAGCCATTGACCCTGCGGGAAGCGCTGATATTTACATCACAGGTTTTTTCACGGGAATTGCCGACTTTGACCCCGACACGGGAACATTCAATTTAACTTCTGTTGGAAACGAAGACATTTTCATTTCCAAATTAGACAGCTCGGGCAATTTTGTATGGGCAAAAGCGATGGGCGGAATTTATGACGATGTCGGTTACTCCTTAGCTCTTGACAGAGGAGGAAGCGGAGATGTTTACACCACAGGTTGGTTCACCGGAACAGTTGATTTTGACCCGGGAGCGGGAGTATACAATTTAATTGCCGATGCAACCACTGATATTTTTATTTCCAAATTAAACGGCTCGGGTAATTTTGTTTGGGCAAAAGCAATCGGAGGCGCAGCAGGAGACATTTATAGTTATTCTATTGCTCTTGATAATTCAGACAATGTTTATACCACTGGCGATTTTTGGGGAACCGTTGATTTTGACCCGGGAGCAGCAACATTCAATTTAACCCCAACCGGAATACGGGACATTTTTATTTCCAAAATTGACAGCTCAGGTAATTTTGTTTGGGCAAAAGCAATGGGCGGAACTGACTACGGCAAAGGCAATTCCATTGCTCCTGATGCTTCCGGCAATGTTTACGCCTCAGGTTATTTTTATGGAACCGTTGACTTTGACCCGGGTGCAGGTGTATTCAATTTAACTTCGGCAGGATACGAAGACATTTTCATTTCCAAATTAGACGGCACAGGCAATTTTGTTTGGGCAAAAGCAATGGGCGGAACAAGCAGCAGCGCCCGGGGTATGTCCATAGCCATTGATGCTTCAGCAAATGTTTTCACCGCAGGTTGGTTCGAGGGAACTGTTGACTTTGACCCTGGCGCGGGAGTATTCGATTTATCTGAGATAGGACTCAGCGATATTTTTATCTCCAAATTAAACGGCTCGGGCAATTTTGTTTGGGCAAAAGCGATGGGCGGAATTTATGACGATGTCGGTTACTCCATAACCCTTGATGCTTCCGGCAATGCGCATGTGACCGGATATTTTGACAGTCCCTCCATTTCATTTGGCTCAGCCATTATAACCAATGCAGACACTACCGGCAGCACGTATGATATATTTATTGCCAAACTCAGCAACCTGATAACCGGAACAGAGCATGCAGAAAATAATAATGGTATTTCTGTTTATCCCAACCCGGCAACAACACAATTGATAATTGATAATGGACAATTGAAAATTGAAAGTGTTGAAATTTATGATGTGCTTGGAGAAAAAGTTTTTAGCCAGGCACCGGGCACTAAGCACCATGCACCAATTACTATTGATGTTTCAGGGCTGAAACCGGGAATTTATTTTGTTACGGTAACGGATGAAACGGGAAATAAAGCGGTGAGGAAAGTGGTGAAGATGTAATCTTCGAAATACGAATCTTTACGAATATACGAATTACGAAAATGGAGAGCGGGATTTCTCCTTTTTGTTTTAGCTTTGCTGAATGAAATTAACCTTTCTAAAAAATAAAACCAATGAAAAAAATTTTACTCTTGGGAGGACTGATGCTCGGAGCAGCGTTGACCTCCACAGCACAAATCACCATTAACCGGAGTGATTGGGGAAATATTGCCGGAACAAGTTTCATCCAGGCAAACGACACGCTCAATCTGAACCTCCTGTCGCCCGGTAATGCAGGAACAAATCAATCCTGGAATTTAGCAGGAACCGGGAACGACTATGCAGACACTATGCAATTTGTTAACCCCACAGGAACACTTTGTTCAAATAGTTTTCCGACAGCAACTCTTGCAGCAGGAATGCAAGGTCAGTCCGTGTATCTATATGATGACAACACGGTAATTGAAGTTTTAGGGTTCTGCGGAATTCTTTTTCCACCGGATACCCTGGTTTCTCAATTTACTCCTCCGCAAAAACAGGTAACATTCCCTTCCACTTTTAATACTTCCTTTTCAGGACTGACAAGACAGGTACTGCAGTTTGCCAATAGTGCGCCCCCGCCCGATTCTATAAGAGTAGTTTCGACAACAAACTATACGAGCTTGATAGATGGATGGGGAAATGTAACCACTCCTGCCGGAACTTATCCTGCGCTTCGTCAGAAACATACCAGATACCAGTTAGACAGCACATACGTTTATATGTTAGGGTCATGGCAATTTTTCGGTTCTCCTTCTCTCGATACTACTATAGAATATAGTTGGTTGAGCCAAAATAATCCGTTTGTTGCTACAATAGAAACCGATGGGAGCGGAAATATCATCAGCGCAAAATATCTTTTATCAACCATTGTGGGAGTTGATGAAACGCATGACATTTCGCCTGCTTCTTCTGTTTTCCCAAACCCAGCCACAACTGAATTAAGAATTCAGGATTCAGGATTCAGGATTGATGCCGTTGAAATTTATGATGTGCTTGGAGAAAAGGTTTTTAGCCAGGCACCAGGCACTAAGCACTATGCACCAATTACCATTGATGTTTCAGGGCTGAAACCGGGAATTTATTTTGTTACGGTGAGGGATGAGAAAAATAATTTGGTGGTGAAGAAGATTGTGAAGATGTAAAAATAGCATTGTAAAAAAAACACTTTCACACAGGAAATATTAAAAAGTATTTTTCAGGATTCAGCATTACTTTACGTTGCAACTAAAGAGCAGTAAAAAGCATCTACAGATTATCCCCGCGTTGTGAAGTTGCGGGATTAAAAAATCAATCCCATGAAAATAAAAATTACACTTCTTGCAGCGGCATTTTTGCTGGCTGCCAATTGCCTGTTGCCGACCGAATCTTTTGCCACCTGCGTAGCATCGTTCACGTGGACACAAACGGCTCCTAACGTAATTACATTCACCAATACTTCCACCGGAGGAGTGAACCCCAGCTACACATGGAACTTTGGCGACAGCAGCACCGACACAACTACAAGTCCGGTGCACACCTACAGCGCCCCCGGCTCATACCAGGTTTGTCTGCACATGTATGATAACAATGTATTATGCGATTTCGTTTGTCACACCATTACTGTAACAGGAAATATACCTTGCCTGATGACGGTCAGCACACAGGCGACACCTGCAACCTGCAGCACCTGTCCCGATGGTTCAGTCAGTTCAACGGTTACCGCAGGCACACCGCCTTATTCCTATTTATGGTCAACCGGTGCAACAACCGCTAACATCAGCAACCTGCCTCCCGGGCTTTACACCGTGTGCGTCACCGATGCCCATAACTGCACTGCCTGTTCAACAAGTCACGTTACCTGTTGCAGCGGTGGTCCTTGTCACGCCAATTTCACATGGACGCAAACAGCTCCTAACGTAATTACATTTACCAATACTTCCACCGGAGGCAATTCGCCAACTTACGCATGGCATTTCGGAGATAACACTTCTTCAACAAATCAAAATCCGGTTCACACATATAGTATGCCCGGAACCTATTGGGTTTGTTTGTATATGTTCAGCAATAATGCATTGTGCGACAGCATTTGTGATTCTGTTACAGTTACCGGAAATATACCTTGCCAGATGACGGTCAGCACACAGGCAACGCCTGCAACCTGCAGCACCTGTTCCGATGGCTCGGTGACTTCCACCGTGAACGGTGGCACACCGCCCTATTCTTATTTGTGGTCAACCGGTGCAACCACCGCTAACATCAACAACCTGCCTCCCGGGCTTTATACGGTGTGTGTCACCGATGCCCACAACTGCACAGCATGTCATACAAGTCATGTAACTTGTTGTTCCAATGTTTCCTGTCATGCCGCATTCACTCTCCACCATGATTCTATAACTCCTCATCTCTACTGGGCAGTAAATCTTTCAACAGGAGTTCCTCCGCTCAGTTATTTGTGGAGCTGGGGAGATAATACCTATGACACGGTTCCCTATCCAAGCCATGTGTATGCCGCTGCCGGATTCTATACCATCTGTCTGACAATTACCGATTCAACCGGCTGCACCGACTCGGTTTGTCACAGCTATCAGTTATTCAGAATGGATGCCGCCAACGCAATGATTTATGTAAATGTTGTTCCGTCATTGCCAACCGATGTAACACAGGTGTCATCGCAGCAGGATATTTCTCTTTATCCCAACCCAGCCGCAAAGGAATTCAGGATTCAGGATTCAGGATTCAGGATTCAGGCAGTTGAAATTTATGATGTGCTTGGAGAAAAACGCCTCACCCCAACCCTCTCCAAAGGAGAGGGAGTTACTTCGATTGATGTTTCGGAGTTAACAGCAGGAATTTATTTCGTGCGGATTCTCCGCGAGGAGTCCTTGGGACAAACGGTAGATTTTATTGAAACGAAAAAACTCATCGTTGTAAAATAAAGTCAGTGCGCAGTTGAACTGCACAGCGTTGCATCAGCAACTTTTTTCATTCATGAGCCGTGTTGTTATTGATTTTAGCCCTTGAGATTTTTCAGCATGCCTAAAAAGAAATCGTCTGCAGCAGTATTGGCTCGGGTTTCTGTGCCGAGCCCTCCGGCTTGTTAGCCGCGAGGGTGAGGTCGGGCGCGGGATAAGTGGCGGCATTGGTGGTTTGGGTTTGCGCCTGCACGGCAGCGTTAGCCACTGCGCTTTTGCCAAATTCGGTATCAAAAGTGCCGAAATTGGTGCCGTCAATCACCAATTCGTCAGAAAACACTTTTCCGTTGGTTTTACGGGTTACCTGGTCGCCCGGAATAAAATCTCTTTTTTTGCTCATTGCTTTGTTTTTTAAGGGTTAATATTAAATTGGTTAAAATTTGTATTATTTTGCTGTTTTGAGGCCAGAAAATCATTCTCTGGCTCCAGTGGATGACTTTCTGGTGCCAGAAAATGGCTGACTGGCGCCAGTGGATGGCTGATTGGTGCCAATTAGCGGCTGATTGGCACCAGTGAATGGCTGATTGGTGCCAGTGGACGACTTTCCGGTGCCAGAGAATGGGTTACTGGCGCCAGTGGATGGCTGACCGGCTTCAGTGAAGCATTCAATATGTGTGTACACAGCCATGCGGGTTTCCCGCGACCGGGCACAGGACAAGTCGGAAGGGGCGCTGTAAAATGTCATTCCTGAATCTGATTGGATTTTTTTCAAAAAGACAGTGCGGTGATTATTTCTTCCGCCCCGCAGGATATGCTGTCATTGGTTTTGCACAATACATGAGCATCACCTCAGCTCAAAATTTTTCCCCAGATAAACCCTGCGCACCTGCTCATCTTCTGAGAGTTCTTTCGAAGTGCCCGCTTTCAGAATCCGTCCTTCGTAAAGCAGGTAGGCGCGGTCGGTGATGGAAAGTGTTTCATGAACGTTGTGGTCGGTAATCAGCACCCCGATGTTTCTTTCCTTGAGATGCGAAACAATGTTCTGAATATCCTCCACCGCAATCGGGTCAACACCGGCAAAGGGTTCATCGAGCAAAATAAATTTCGGGTCAACGGCAAGGGCGCGTGCGATTTCTGTTCGCCTCCTCTCCCCTCCCGATAACAAATCACCTCGGTTTTTTCTCACGCGGTTCAATCCGTATTCATTCAACAATGATTCAACCTTTTCTTTCTGCTCATTCTTGGAAAGCGAAGTCATTTCGAGAACAGCACGGATATTATCTTCCACCGAAAGTTTGCGGAACACCGATGCTTCCTGCGCAAGGTAACCGATGCCGAGCTTTGCCCTGCGATACATCGGCTCCTGGGTGATTTCCGTTTCATCGAGAAATATTTTTCCGTCATTGGGTTTGATTAATCCTACAATCATATAAAACGTAGTCGTCTTCCCCGCTCCGTTCGGACCAAGCAGCCCCACAATTTCTCCCTGGTTGACTTCCACGGAAACGTGGTCAACCACCGTGCGGTCTTTATATGCCTTGACTAAATTTTCGGAGCGGAGCTTCATTTAATGTTAAAATAAAAATGACCACGGATTATCATGATGGTTATGATAAAATATGATTGCCGGATAATGGATGCAAAATAAATCTGAATTTATCATAAGCAATCTTAATCATCATAATAATCTGCGTTCCATTTTTAGAATGTAAGCTGCAAACTACCCATAATCGCAAACCTGCTCGCATCAGGATTATCGAGATAGTTTAATCGCCAGATACCGTCTATGCGGATTATCTTAAGAATATTTTCAATGGCAATGCCTGCTTCGAAATAGGGATGCGAGGGAGAATAAAAATTATTGCTGTCCACCAGGATATTCCTGTTGCTTTGTTTTAACGTGCCTATTATAGTTTTAGCATTCAATACTTCGCGGAATTTTAATTTGCGCAGCAA
>DATDOJ010000245.1:0-4625 GCA_035293345.1 Bacteroidia bacterium | reverse complement strand
AGGGGGGTGTAGTTTATGTTTAAGTTGTCTATAAGTGGCATGTTGTTACATGTTTTATAGTTAACCGTTAGTGATAATTTCTATAGCGGGTTTAAAAGACAACCCGCTTGCAGCGGAGGAGCTGCGCCTTGCGCTGCCGGTGTTTAAAGAGACGCTGGGAAAAAAATTCTCAACGGCTCTGTCCCTCGCATCCCCGGAACGGGAGTAAGGTGTAAAAATATTTCTGCGGAACAGTGTGCATGAAATCGTGCGGAGAAAAAAGTGTTTTCAAAAAGGGTTTCATGCGGTGATGATTTTATTTATCAGCCAAAAGTAAATAGTTGTAAAATAATATGCAAGAGAAAAGTTTTAAGCGAGAAGAAGGGAAACACGGAGTGGAATTATGCATCACTTCCCGCAAACGGATTATATTTTTTTTCAAAGCCGATGGTTGTTGTCGGACCGTGACCGGAGTAAACGATGGTCGCATCATCAAGCACAAAAAGTTTTTCGCGGATGTTTTTGATGAGCGTGTCATAATCGCCACCGGGTAAATCCGTCCGCCCGATGCTTTGCTGAAACAACACATCACCGCTGACGATTATTTTTTGTTCTGCGTTATGCAGGCAAATGCTTCCCGGGCTGTGACCGGGCGTGAAAAGAATTTTCAGTTCTGAATTTCCGAAACGAACCGTGTCGCCTTCATCAAGAAATGTTGAAGCAAGGGGAGAAGGATGCATTGCGATTCCCCAGTTGGCTCCGTAAACAGGAGCAGCTTCGAGAAGTTGAACTTCAATCTTGTGAAGAAGGGGTAACAGGTTATATGTTTTGCAAACAAAATTATTTCCCAGCACATGGTCAATGTGGCAATGGGTGTTGACAAGCATTACCGGTTTCAATTCGTTGGCTGAAATAAATTTTGCGAGTTCTTCTTCTTCGTGTTTCTCATAACATCCCGCGTCAATGATGATGCACTCCTTCGTTTCATCGAACAGCACATAAGTGTTTTCATAAAACGCATTGAAGACAAATGTTTTGATTTGAATCATGGGTGAAAAGTTATAAGTTATAAGTTATATGTTATATCCGTCCTATGGCGGATATAACATGTAACTCATTTTTCCTTTACTTAATTTTGGTGTCAAAATTAATCATTGAACTTTCTCGCACACTTTTATCTCACGCGCGGATTGGAAGAAATCACCGCAGGAAATTTTATTGCTGATTTTGTGCGCAGCAGTCAGCAGCATATTTTTAGTGCAGAGATAAACAAGGGAATAGAAATTCACCGGAGCATTGACAGGTTTACGGATGAGCATGAAATTGTGCGACAAAGCAAACAACGATTGTATGAAAAGTATCACAAGTATGCTACTGTGATTGTAGATGTTTACTACGACCACTTTCTTGCCGTCAACTGGGAAAATTATTCCGATGTGCCGCTTGCGCAATTTTCTTACGAGACCTATTCATTGCTTCGCAAGCAGCATCATGTCTTTCCATCTGAAGCACAGCGCTTGTTTCATTTTATGTCGGCTTATGACTGGCTTTATTCTTATCAAAGCATGGAAGGAATCCAACGTGCCTTGCATGGTCTCTCGCGCAGGGCGCGTTTCAATTCCGGTATGGAAAACGCAATTGCCGACCTGAAGAAATATTATTCAGAATTTGAAAAAGAGTTCATGCTGTTTTTTCCACAACTGCAAGAGCATATAAACAGTTTCTTGCTTCCTCCTGAAAAGTCGTATAACTGATAACGTATAACTGATAACTTTTTTACCGCAGGTCAATCACCTCAGCGCCCGGATAATTTTTTATATTGAAATTGAAAAGCGAATCGGCAGAGGCAGAGTCAGGAAAAAATTTTTCGACCTTGTAGGTAACGATGGTTCCGTTTTTATCAATCAGCCGCGCCTGCTGAATCATCTGGTCCTTCTTGCTGATTTTAAGTTTCACCTTGACAACAGATTTTTTCTTCGGGTCAACAGGAATGAGTTCCACCAGTTGATAAACCATTCCCTTTTCATTTTCTTCGCCCATGAATTTGAACAGGAATCCTTTTTCATAAAGCGTAAGAAAATTGGCGGGCGTTATAGCGTTGCTGTCCTTCGAAGCATTATTCACCTGTATTTCGTTGACATCTTTCATGTATGTCCAAACTGTTTTGCCGTCAGAAACAATGTCTTGGTCGGCAACAGTAAGGCGATACTTGTCTCCCTTCAACTGAATAGTGCCCTTCTGCATATCAGAGGATTTATCATTCTGGTTTTCTATCGTGATGATAAAAGTCGCCTTAAGCGATTTATGCTTCCTGAATTTTTCACTTACTTTCTTCAGTATGCCTTTAGCTTTCTTGTCCACTGCTTCATTTGACTGAGCAAGGCAGAAAGTAAAAGCAGTAATTGCAACCAGTGAAAGAAGAAATCTTTTGTTCATGTTTAAATATTTTCTTTTAGTCCTGTCAAAATCTGTTCCAAAGATACCGGATCTTTAATTAAGACCTCCCGCGCCTTGCTTCCTTCAAAGTGACCGATGATTTTTGCCGCTTCAAGCTGGTCAATAATTCTTCCTGCGCGGTTGTAGCCAAGTTTCAATCTGCGCTGCAGCAACGAAGCAGAACCCTGCTGATGCTGTACCACAATGCGTGCTGCATCATCGAACAATGCATCGCGGTCATCAGGATCAAACTCTTTGCTTCCTTCTGCGCTTTCGTCAATATATTCGGGAAGAAGGTGTGCGTCAGAGTAACCGCGCTGCGAACCGATGAAATCAGTCACCTGCTCGACTTCCTCCGAGCTGACAAAGACACACTGTAATCTTATTATATCACTACGAAGAGCGAGCAGCATATCACCGCGGCCAACCAACTGGTCAGCGCCACCGGAATCGAGAATGGTGCGGGAGTCAATTTTTGAAGTAACCCGGAATGCAATGCGGGCAGGAAAGTTTGCTTTGATGGTTCCGGTTATAATGTTTACCGAAGGACGCTGAGTGGCTATGATGAGATGGATACCGATAGCACGCGCAAGTTGTGCAAGACGGGCAATCGGCATTTCCACTTCTTTACCGGTTTGTAAAATGAGGTCGGCAAATTCGTCAACAACCAGAACAATATATGGAAGGAATTTGTGTCCCTTTTCCGGATTAAGTTTCCGCGCGATGAATTTGGCGTTGTATTCTTTAATGTTCCGCACGTTGGCGTCTTTCATCAAATCATAACGCTGGTCCATCTCGATGCAGAGAGAGTTAAGCGTGTTCACGACTTTGCGGATGTCGGTGACAATGGCTTCTTCTTCTCCGGGAAGTTTGGCGAGAAAATGCCGCTCGATTTTTTTGAATAGCGAGAGTTCCACTTTCTTCGGGTCAACCAAAATAAACTTGACCTGTGACGGATGTTTTTTGTAAAGCAGTGATATGAGCACAGCATTGAGCCCTACAGATTTTCCCTGACCTGTTGCCCCCGCCATCAGGAGGTGAGGCATATCGGCAAGGTCAGCCACATACACTTCGTTTGAAATTGTTTTTCCCAAACCGATGGGCAACGCCATTTCACTGTTCTGAAAGCGCTCCGATGCCATCAGCGATTTCATGAATACCGTTTCCGGTTTCAGATTCGGAACTTCAATACCGATGGTACCTTTGCCCGGAATAGGAGCAATGATGCGGATGCCGAGCGCAGATAAACTCAGGGCAATGTCATCTTCAAGATTTTTGATTTTAGAAATGCGTATTCCGGCTGACGGAACTATTTCAAAAAGTGTTACCGTTGGTCCGATGGTCGCTTTGATTTTATCAATGCCGATGTTGTAGTGGCTCAGCGTTTCAACAATTTTATTTTTATTCGCTTCAAGTTCTTCTTTGTTTATCTCAATGCGGCTTGCACCGGCATCGGAAAGCAAATCGAGAGTCGGGAATTGATATGAGCCGAGATCGAGCGTGGGGTCGTAGTCGCCAAATGCTTTTTGAAAATCGTTTTCCTCGACAGCCGCAGCCGGATTGTCTTCTTTCACTTCTTCCACTTCAAGTTCAAGTTCTTCATTGCTTTTGCTTTCTGTTTCTTCCTCCGTTTCCAATTCCAATTCCTGAGCTGCATAAATTTCAGCAACCTGTTCCGATTGCGGAGTTAATTCAATCGGTTTCGAAATCAGCTCTTCGGCTTTCGCCAAAACTTCATTTTGAATTTCCTGCTTGGGCATTACCGCTTTCGCTTCCTCAGATTTTGGTATTCGGGTGAATGAAATATTGTAAGCAACAACGAGGAAAGTCAGTGCGGAGAAAACAAGCAGCGCGCCCGTGCCTACTACTCCCAGAATTCCTGCCAGGTATTGATTCATTTGGTATCCATACGCTCCGCCAAGAACCATCAGCGAGCCGCTGTGAAAAATAAAACCAAGCAGTGTGGAGAAGAAAATGAGGGAGAGAAATGAGTAGCCGATTGTTTTCCGGAGCGGAAGAATCCGTGCTTTAAAAACAATTCTCGTTCCCGTGACAAAAAAAACAAGTACGAAAACAAGTGAGGTAATTCCAAACCACTGATAAATAAAAGTATCGGCTAGCAGCGCACCGAATTTTCCAAGCCAGTTGCTTACGATGATTTCGTTTTGCCCGAGCAACGACCATCCATAAGTACTGACTAAGTCGCGGTC
>DATDOJ010000244.1:0-2701 GCA_035293345.1 Bacteroidia bacterium | reverse complement strand
ATTGTGGTGCGCGAAGAAGCCGACCTCGAACAGATTGATTTCAATAGACCCGTTTACTTTTTCAGCCAGACAACCAAAAGCACCGATGGCTTCCGGAAAATGAAGGAGAAAATTGAAAACAGGATTAACGTAAACGCTGGCGAAACGACAGAAGAAGTTTTTGAGGCGAACGACACGCTGTGCCGTCAGGTATCGAACCGCGAACCGCAGCTCGAGAAATTTGCTACCGAACATGACGTGATTGTTTTTGTAAGCGGCAAGAAAAGTTCCAACGGAAAAGTTTTGTTCGGAGTTTGTAACCGCGTGAACCCAAATTCATTTTTTATTTCTGATACAGACGAGTTGAAACCGGAATGGTTCAGCAGAGCATCCAGCGTGGGAATCTGCGGAGCAACATCAACGCCCATGTGGTTGATGGAAAAGGTGGCGGATTCGCTGAGTGTTTTAAACCCGAATTAATTTCAAGAAAACATTTTCTTTGCATTTCAAACAAACTAAAAAATAAAACAATGGGAAAAGGCGACCGCAAATCAAAAAGAGGAAAAATTTTCATGGGCTCGTATGGCAAGAGCCGTCCGGCAAGAAGGGGAAAAGCCAAAGTAGTTGCAACTGCTGCTCCTGTGGCGGTAACAAAAAAAGCAGCACCGAAGAAGAGAGCAGCACCGAAGAAGAAGAAGGAACCTGAAAGTTAATCAATTGGTAATCGATAATCAGTAAACGATTATCGGTGGAGCCACCTACTTTTTACTGATTACGGTTCCCTATAACCGGTTACCCTTTTTTTATGACCATACTTTCAGTTAGCAACGTTACAAAGCGTTACGCGCATCACACAGCGCTTGATGGAGTAAGTATTGAAGTTCCCGACCAAAGTATTTTCGGTTTGCTTGGACCGAACGGAGCGGGAAAGACATCGCTCATCCGCATCATCAACCAGATCACCGGACCGGATGAGGGAGAAATATTTTTTAAGGGAGAAAAACTTTCACCCCATCATGTTTCACACATCGGCTATTTGCCCGAGGAGCGCGGCTTGTACCGGAAGATGGAAGTGGGAGAGCAGGCGCTTTACCTTGCGCAGTTGAAAGGCATGAGCCGCAGCGAAGCGCTGAAGAAACTGAAATACTGGTTCGAGAAATTTGAAATCATCGGTTGGTGGAAGAAGAAAGTGGAAGAACTTTCCAAAGGCATGCAGCAGAAAGTTCAGTTCATTGTGACAGTTCTGCATCAGCCGGATTTGCTAATTCTTGATGAACCCTTCACGGGCTTCGACCCGATTAATGCAAACCTTGTGCGTGACGAACTTCTTGCACTCAGGAAAAACGGAACGACAATTATATTATCCACGCACCGGATGGAATCGGTGGAAGAAATGTGTAGCCACATTGCGCTCATCAACAAATCGAAAAAAATTCTGGAGGGAGCAGTTAACGAAATCCGGAGACGTTTCAGAACGCAGACCTACGAAGTGCAGTATGAAGGAAACAACATCGCCTTTGCAAATGCTCTCGGTTCCAACCTGAAACTTCTCGATGTGAATAATGAGCATGAATACATCGTATCTAAAGTTCAGTCGCTCAACAATAATTCGCCCAACGAACTTTTGAAAATGCTGATTCCCCATGTGGAGATTCATTCGTTCCGCGAACTGCTGCCTACGATGAATGAAATTTTTATTCAATCGGTAAATCAAACTACGGAAGAAAATGAACCTGCATAAAATAACTCTCATCCTGAAAAGGGAGTACTTAACGAGGGTGAAGAAAAAATCGTTTATCATCATGACCATCCTCGGTCCGCTGCTGATGGGTTCGGTCATTGTGGTTCCGTATTTTATCAGTCAGGTATCTGACGAAAAAAGAATTATTGCTGTGCTCGATGAGAGCCATCTCTTCACCGGCAAATTCAAAAGCGACCGCTTCACCGATTTTATTTATGTAACAGGAAGTTTGGATAGTTTGAGAAAAGAAAACACTCAGGAAAATATTTCAGATATTCTTTACATCCCCGCGACAGAGGACATCCTGGGGCTGACCAAAGGCGTTGTATTATATTCCGACAATCAGCCGTCCCTTGCTGTGGTGGAACGAATCGAGCGAACCATTGAGAATGAAATAACGAGTGCAAAATATGCCGCTGCAAACATTGATGAAAAAGTTATTGCGTCTATTCGCGGGACAGAGGTGAGCATCAACACCCGCGATATGAAAAATAAGAAAACCAATTCGGGATTCACCACAGGTATCGGTTTTATTGCCGGCTTCCTGATTTACATGTTCATTTTTATTTACGGAGCGCAGGTCATGCGGGGAGTGATGGAAGAAAAAACCAGCCGTATTGTTGAAGTGATAATTTCTTCCGTGAAACCTTTTGAACTGATGATGGGAAAAATTATCGGGGTTGCACTTGTCGGGTTAACCCAGTTTTTGCTTTGGATTGTTTTAACAGCGGGGATTTACACAACCGTTAGCGCCACGCTTTTCCGCGGAGAGACAACAGAGAAAAAAGTGGAGCAGATGATTCAGTCGAGAGCGCCCACAACACCAATGTTTGAGAGTGATTCAATATTCGTACAAAAAAATGATTGGGCAGCCGAGGTCACTGATGCCATGGCGACCATTAATTTTCCTCTGATACTCGGCATGTTTCTCTTTTATTTTCTCGGTGGTTACCTTTTATACAGCGCACTGTTCGCTGCCAT
>DATDOJ010000243.1:0-5255 GCA_035293345.1 Bacteroidia bacterium | reverse complement strand
AGTTTTCAGTGTTCAGAGAAAAAATAATGGAGGTGTTAAGAAACATAGAGCAATACAGGCATGAACTCGAAAATCTCATGACAGAAAAGTTTCAACTCTTTCCAACATATTTTCCTTAAACCTGATTTCGTTAAGTATATCACATAAAGCAAATAATTTAATAAACCTCATAATTTGTTAAAATTCGCACGGTTGCACAGAAAAACCGTACGGCAAATTGCTCCGGTCATAAGGCAAAACACTTCAGTCATACAGCCGAACCCTTGAGCCATGCGGCAGAATGCTCAAGCCGTATAGCAGAACTCTTCGACCATAAGGCAGAAGCGTTCAGCTGCATAGCCGAACCCTTGAGCCATGCGGCAAAACACTTCAGCCACACAGCAGAATACTTAAGCCGCATGACAGAAGACCTCAGCTATATGGTGGAACACTTCAACTATATGACAGAATATTTCTGCCTGATGGAAATTGACTTCCTGCGTGCAGCGAATTATTTACTATGTGCCTGTGATTGCTTCCTGCGGACTGGTTTCAGAATCTGCTCATTGTGCTTTCAATCCTGCGTGGTAAAAAAAAACTGCCGGATGAAAACATCCGGCAGCACTGCAAATTTTAATGCTGATGTGTTCAATCAGCATGCTGACCATAAGCGTCAGCACTCAGATTTATTCCGATTTAATTATCTGCACCATCTGCCTGTTGTCATCCTGGATGACTTCGGCAAAATAAATTCCCGCATTCAGTTTTGTGCCGATGAGTGTTTGTTCGGTTACATCGTTGTATATCTCTACAATTCTTCCGAGCATGTCGTGAATGTTTACTGTAACTGAATTTGAAGACGCGCTGAGGATGGTGAGATTAAATCCGTTGTTGAAAGGATTCGGATGAGGCATCACATAAAAATTCTCTGCTTCAATCATGTTCTCTGCTCTGTAGTATAAGCTGCAGGGACCAAGGCAATCGTATTGGTGCAGTGAAAGATGATAAGTAACAGCAGGTGGCGCAATGCAAAGCGTTTGCGGATTCCCCGGGTTTCCTTCAGGAACATGACAGAGAATAATTTTCTTTAATCCATGTCCGCAGCGGATATCGAGTACCTGTATTGTAATTTGTGATTCGGGAGTTGCCGGTGAAGCACAGCCGCTGGAATCCCATACGGTGACACTGTATGTTCCGGCAGAGGTAACGGTAATTGACGGAGTTGTCGCTCCTGTTGACCACAGGAATGTGGCTGCGCTTGGACATATAGCAGTAAGTGTAATGCTTTGTGGTCCGTAACCAATGAAGATGGTATTCTGCAAACAACCTTCCTGCAGGGAAGAACTGATGCTGACTTCAGGTCCTACATTTCCCTGCGTTATAACAACTATGTTTGATGAAGCGGTGCATCCGTTTACATCGGTTATTATGACATAATAATTTCCTGTTGTGCCGGTTGTGTAAGTAGCGCCTGTTTCATTTGGAACTGAATTATTATTCTGAAACCATTGATAGGTAACTGAAGATGTTGCATTAGCAGTCAATGTTATTGTATTGTTTCCGCAGATAGACAATGGACCGGGAGGTGACAATGTCACAGAAGGAATCGGAAAAACCGTTACTGTGGTTGCTGTGGTGCCGGTGCAATTGTTCGCGTCTGTAACAGTGACTGTGTACATACCTGATGTATTCACTGATATGGCTGTTGAAGTTGCAGATGTTGACCATAAGTAAGAAACGCCTCCGCTTGCAGTGAGCACAACCGAGCCGCCACTGCAAAATGTTGTCGGACCATCAGGCGTGATGGCAGCAACCGGATTTGGATTAACAATGACCGTTTGTGTTGATGAACTTGTGCCGCAACTGTTAGTAACTGTCAGCACTACCTGATATGTTCCGGGAGACAAATACAAATGAGAAGGTGCAGACAAAGTGCTTGATGAATTGTCTCCGAAATCCCATAAGTAACTTATTGCACCTGTAGAGTTATTACTGAAGTTTACCGTTATGCCATCACATACGGGAGCAGGAGCAGGGAATTGTGCAACGGGATAGATATTATTTATGTTAATGAAATTTGGTTGCTGAAGCGTTAGTGTATCTCCACAGGCAACCACACGATGAGTAACAGTAAAAGTTCCGTTTGAAGTATATTGATGTGTTGGACTTTGAAGATTTGAAAAAGTGTTGTCTCCGAAATCCCATTCCCACCAGGTTGCAAGACAGGTTGAATCAATGAACTGATATTGCCCGCAACTGTCTATAGGTATTGCAGTGAAATTAATATATTGCGGTGTGGTTGTTGAACCGGGCAACTCTCCATCAACTGCATTCGGTAAACCTGGACGTGTACCGCTGCTGCTGACAAAAATCGAATTAAATGTAAAGCCAATGGAAGCAATGTTTGCTGCATCAGGATTTGCAATTTCTGAGAGGTAATCAATATTGTAATTATGTGTTGCGTATAATTTGCCATTTCCTGCCGTTTCAATAAGAGTTCCAAACCTGCCAAACGAAGAATTTATCAAAGCAGATGTACTGGTAAGTAAATCAATTCTACCAAGCTCGGAATTATCAGTGGTTATATTTGTTCTCCAGTAAATTTTTGTGTTGTCAGGAGAAAATTCAACTCCAACTACCGGCTGCGAGGACACTGAAAAATTTTGCGGATTGGAAAGAGTTCCTGAAAGTAAATCGAAATCCCAAACCACAACATCAGGAGAAGTTGAAGCAGATAACATTGTTGACATTGCAACCTTTGTATTGTTATGAGAAATTTCAATTTCATGAGCAATGAAAGCCGGTACCGAGCAGGGGACAGTTGCAATTAGCGTAGGGGAACCAATTCCGGTTTGTGAAATTAAGAACCTGTATATCTCATAATTATTTCCTGTCGCTTTAGAAGTCAGCAGCCACCGGCAGCCGTTGGGCATTTGATGAGAGACGCTTAAAGCTTCGTCATATCCTGTACCAAGAAAAGTGTTTTGCACGCTTACATCTCCAAAGCCGCCATTCAATGACATATCAACAATCGAATAATAAAGGTTTCGTGTCACGTCTGTCTGGAAATGTATGATGTAATATTTATTAGTGCTGCATGGAATTCTTACTATACATGATTCTAGTGTACTATTATGACCAAGCAAACCATTTCCATTTGGCATAACAACCCAGTTTCTATCTCTGACTTCAATGTTAGTAGTTGAGTTTGAGACTAAGCTAAAAAGGACATTATTATTAGCATCTGTCATTATGTTTACTTCTTCGTCCCCTCCTAACCCATAGCCAGGCGCAGGATTGCTTATTGTAGGTGAGGGGGTTGTAAAATCAATCAGGTGAAGCTGACCATTAGTTTCGTGAACCAGCCATTTTGAAAGTTGTCCATATGCTTCCACATTAATAAAAATCAGTGCAATCAATACAATCAGTTTTGTTTTCATGACGTTGCGTTTTAAGGTTGTTATATTTATCTATTAAGAAAATATTCGTGAAATTATTCCATGATTGCCTGTAACTATGCCATCAGTTGAAGAAGTTACTCCGAAAACAATTAATCCTCCGTCATTGGTGTTGATTAGGCAATGATTTGGAGAGTCATAATAGTTGGTAGCATCACCAACCCAGTCGGGTGAACTTCCACCGAATGCTCTTTCCCATGAAATGGCGGGTTGAGAAAAAGTTTCGTTGATTTGAAAAAGTAATAACCAAGTGAATACTCCGATAGTATATTTTTTCATGTGATTTGTTTTTGTAAATGTAATAAAAATCCCTTCATACATTGAGGATGAATGATTTTTTTTCGTAAGGTTGAACTCAGGATTATCCCCCTCTGAGCGAAACTTCGCTTAAAACCCTCCCTCCGCCACTCCCCCTGCCTGCCATTGCCTTTAGCTCGCGCGTTGGCAGGCAGGCTTTTGTTACCCCCGGGAATCCCGAATCCTTGGGACAGGGCAGGCGCAATGGAAAGAAATTACTTTTTGGAAAAAGCAACGTGATGAAATCAATCATCAATCTTCTTCAGTTTGCCGGGATTCTGCCTCGTGTCAAAAACGGCAGAGATTATTATCACGCCTTCGTTTTCAAAATATATAATCTTGTAGTTGCCGTCAACGAGATACCTGTACTCGTATTTTTTGTTTCTCAACAACGGTTCTGTTTGTCCTGATTTTGTAAAACCTTTTTTGAGCGTTTCAGTACGGTCAATAATCTTATTGATTATTCCGAACGCCACCGGTTCGGAAAGTTTGGCAAGAAATCATAAATGTCCTGAAGGTTTTTCTCAGCCGGTTCAGTCCAGACAATTTCAATTATTTTTTTCGCCAATGTTTTATCTCTTTGCGAAGTTCATCCTGCGAAATGGTTCTGCCTTGCTCAAACGCTTTTTCTGATTCATCAATCTTTGCAAAAAAAGTTTCTATGTCCATCCGCTCCGGGCGCGGCTTAACGGTTTGAGTGAGAATATTTTTTATTTTCTTTAACAGCCCCTCATCATTAACATTGATGAGTTGCTCTATGATGCTGATTTTTTCTGCTCTGATGTTCATGTTATTTTTTTTGTAAAGATATTACTTTGCACTTAGTTTGAAAAACTCCCTCCCTCCGCCATGGAAAGAAATTACTTTTGGGAAAAATGGGGCGGGGGAAAAGAACAACAGGTAACGTAGAAATTTATTTTACCAGTACTCAACTTTTAATCCCTTAATATTTTCGAAATGTTTGTCCCTTGTTGCCAATGTTAATTGATGTTGAATAGCAAGCGCGGCAATCTACACATCGTTTTCAGGAATAGGATTCCCTTTTTCTTCAGGAAACTTTTGACAAGAGAATAATGTTTTGCGGTTTCATACGTGCAGTCAACAATGTTGCAGGTTGAAGAAAACTCTGACAGCTTTTTAATATTCTGTTCTTTGCGTGTTGACATTTCCGCTCCGTAAAGAAGTTCTCCGATAACAATCACGGGAACAAAAACTTCTTCTGCCTTTTCTATTCTGCTGACAACAGATGCTTCACCTGAAAAAAGAGCAATGATGATGTTGGTGTCGAGAAGAAAAAATTTACCATTCATTTAAATCCGGATTTTCGCAACCCTCGTTGATGGCAGTATTCATTTCTCTGATATCTTCTTTAGAAAAAGCTCCCGCGAACTGAAGAATTCTTTTGTCTTCTTTTTTTCTGCCCGGATTTTTAAACAACGATTTGATGTAAGCAAGCACCTTGCTTTGAGATGATTGCTCAAGCATGTTTACATAGCGGAGTATTTCAATATTAATAGTTGC
>DATDOJ010000242.1:0-3595 GCA_035293345.1 Bacteroidia bacterium | reverse complement strand
TGCCGCTGCTGTTTTCTGCGATACGGTGATTCGTCTTTTGCCCGGTGTGCTCAACGATGAAACATCAGCGCTCTCCGATTCTTTCCAGGACGGACTGGTTGCTCCGCCCGTTTACACCCGCCCCGCAGATTTCCGCGGCATGAAAGTGCCCGACATACTTCTCTCAGGCAACACGCCTGAAGTGGAAAAGTGGCGCCACGAAGAATCCCTGAAGAGAACAAAAGAAAGGCGACCGGATTTATTAAAGGGAAATGATTAAACTGATGTTACGCAAAAAGTAAAAATGTCTCGCAAAGTTGCCAAGAACGCAAAGGAGCAAGTTCGCAGAGTTAAAAAAATCATTAATGATTTTTTTAAAACCTTGCGGGCTTATCACTTAGCGCACATTGCGTCTTTGCGAGAAATAAACTTGCATAACATGAGTGATTAAACTGAAATTTTGTAGTTATGCTGTTATGATTATATTTGCGCCCCCGAAAGAGTTATACGTTATACGTTATATGATAAAAGACAGCATAGCCGTAAAAGCCGTATAACTTATAACAAGTAACATATAACGATTATCAGTCATGGATTTAGTCAAATTTGCTGAGGAAAAACTTATCGAGCGCAAGAAGTTCCCCGACTTCAAAGCCGGAGACACTATTACCGTCAGCTATAAAATCATTGAAGGAACCAAAGAACGCATTCAGCAGTTCCAGGGTGTTGTGCTGCAGCGCAAAGGCACAGGCATGAGCAAGACATTCACCGTACGGAAAATTTCCAACGGTGTTGGCGTGGAAAGAATTTTCCCTCTTTACTCTCCCAAAATTGAAAGCATTGAAGTGGATAAGAAAGGCGTTGTCCGCAGGGCGCGCATCTACTACTTGCGCAAATCAGTCGGCAAGCAGGCGCGCATCGAAGAATTGAAAGCATAAAAGACATTACCATGAAGAAAGATACCCATCCCAAGAATTACCGCCTCGTTGTCTTCAAAGACATCTCGTGCGACTATAGTTTTGTCACCGGCTCAACCGTTGAAACCAAGGACACCGTCACCTGGACGGACGGAAAAGAATATCCGCTGGTGAAACTTGAAATCTCCCACATGTCACACCCGTATTACACCGGCAAGATGAAACTCATTGACACAGCCGGACGCGTGGATAAATTCAAAAACCGTTTCGCCAAGAGCACTGCGGCTAAGAAGAAAGAGAAAGACAGCGAAGCGAACCCCGAGTAAGGATTTTTTTTTTTTGCTCTCCTCCCGCCCAAAGCGGGGGGAGTTTTTTTTACTGCTGTTCGGAATGATTATCTCCGTTGACATTTTTTCTTGCTTTCCAGAAACCATAAATGAGCATGATGATAATTGCTTCCACAAGCGTGATAACCATGATGAGAAAAACAAGCATGTTGTCGCGCCAGTGGTCATCGGAAAAAACAGAGAAGGCAAGTTTGGTGAGCCCTGACATTCCGAAAATAAGCGACAGCGCAAACGGAAACGTATTGATTTTCGCGTGAGAGAAAATCATGAAGAACATGACGGTGGAGGAGAGGATGGAAAAGTTTACGAGGATGTTGTTAAAGACATCGTAACTGGCGTCAAACAATCCCACAAGAATGTTGACGATGACAATCATCAGACCCACGCTCGAAATAATTACTCCTCTTTTCATCAGGCGGTTTTCACGGTGCAAATAAATTGCAAGCCGGGCAATAATGAAAGGACTTTTTCGTGAATCTATTTTATTTTAATGCCAATGACCAATCATGTGTTGGCGGAATAGATTAAGTCAGGCAGTTACCAACGCAGAATAACATTCTGCTGTTCTAACTGCACATCAAGGGAAATATTTTCGGTTGATACTTCTATGCTCTTCTCCAGCGTCTTATATCCCACATGCCGGAAGATGATACTGTACTTTCCGGGCTTGAGTTCGGGCTTGTAAAAGCCGTCTGCGGTGGCAGTGGTTCCGAGCGCGGTTCCCTCGGCATAGACACTTGCGAAACCGAGCGGCTCACCTTTTTCATTGCTGATTTTGCCGCTCACCGATGCGGCATCCACCCTGATGCCCGAAAGGATGAGCATCAACAAAAAAGGATAACACTTCAGCCGGGAGGACATAAAGAAATAAACAGATAATATGGAGCGAAGATACGAGCTGTTGGTTTTTTTAATGCAATGCCAATGTTGCCTCATTCATATACGTGCAACGCCTGTTGAAAACCTTTCGCACTTCACAATCATTTGCATCTTTCGCGGACTTATTTTTATTTCTCAAACCGTGCCCCGATAATATCGGGGACTAAAACTTAAAACCATGAACAAAACAAATTTACTCGCAATCCTTGTAGGATTCGTAGTTTCATTTTTTCTTGGGTGGCTTCTCTACGCGATGCTGCTGATGGATTACATGACTGCCGGCACCATGGCAGGCATAAACAAGTCAGAAGAGGAAATGAATTTTCTCGGGATAATCATCGGCACCCTGAGCTGGGTTGTCCTGCTCACTTTGCTCTTCGGCAAAATGGGAATCAAGGACTTCATGAAAGGCGCTGTGGCTGCGCTCTGGATTGGATTCCTGGTAGCGCTGTGCTACGATTCTTATTTCTGGGCAGCCACTAATTTATATAACAGCATCGAAGTAATTTGTGTTGATGTTATTGTCATGAGCGTTTCGAGCGCCATCACCGGAGGCGTCATCGGCTGGATGCTCGGCATGGGAAATAAACCCGCGGCAACGGCTTAGGAAATTCCCGCTGCCACAGTTGTTTGACAAAACCCCCTCCTGCCATTTTGCGGGAGGGGGTTTGTTTGCCGTTACATGTTCAGATAACTTTCGGCAGCTTGATGCCTTCGTTATGCATGCCGTCTATAATTTCTGCGTTGGTATGGCAGCCCGTTAAATCGTGCATCCTGCTGATGTAGGTCTTCACCGTGTTCGGTGTGAGTTCCGTCATGTCCGAAATTTGCTCCATGCTTTTGCCCTGCACAAGCATAGCGAGTATTTTCATGTAGTTGCTCTTCTGCACTACCAGGTAAAAGCGGCTTTCCTTTGCCACTGTGCCGGTGGGTTTTTCTGCCGCGCTTCCATCGGCTTCATCTTTCAGCTTAAACAAAATGTCCATCAATGATTTGGTGCTGTCGTCAGAGAAATAAAGTTCGGCTCCGTATTTGGTTTTGAGCCGCGCGGAAAATTTTTCGTCCCTGCTGCAATGATGAACAATGCAGGCGAGCTGCCCGCTTCGCTTTCGTGTGCCCGCAATAATTTTCTCTGTTGTTCTGCGGCTGTCTTCGTCATGGATGATGAGCACATCGGGCGGATGACGCTGCGAATATTCAATGAGTTCTTCTGCGCTTGTGGTGGAAAACAAAACTTCGAAGCGGCCGTGGTCGAGAACGTGGTGCATAAAATCTTTCCGCATCCGGTCGTGGTCGAAGATGGCAAGGCGTAAGTTGCCTTTTTTGTTTTTGTGCATCGTGGCAGAATTTTAAGAGGGAGAACAAAGGTAATTTTTTCTTTCACACTTTCTCATGGTTTTCATGAAAATGCATGTCCCCAAAAGGAGACATTTTTTTGTCCCATTATTGGGATTGACGGGTGTTGTTATACTG
>DATDOJ010000241.1:0-3569 GCA_035293345.1 Bacteroidia bacterium | reverse complement strand
GCGCAGAGTTCGGCAATCATGTCATTGATGATTTTGTGGATGAATATCTCGCGGGCAGAACTCCAAACCCTTGTGTGAAGTGCAACACGCACATTAAGTGGGAGGCATTGTTGAAGCGTGCCGACATGCTCGACTGCGAATTCATTGCCACAGGTCATTACGCAAACATCAGAAATGAAAACGGCAGGGCAATAATTTCAAAAGCACCCGACAGCACGAAAGACCAGAGCTATGTGTTGTGGGGAGTGAGTCAGCAATGTTTAACACGCACCATGTTCCCTGTCGGCAATTATAAAAAGTCGGAAATAAAAAAGCTCGCTGTTGAAATGGGGTTTCATGAACTTGCTAATAAAAGCGAGAGTTATGAAATCTGTTTCATCCCTGACAATGATTATCGCTCATTCATCAAGCGCAGAGTTCCTGGCATAGAAGAAAAATTGGATGGCGGATTGTTTATTAATTCCAAAGGAGAAATTATCGGGAAACACCGTGGTTATCCGTTCTACACGATAGGTCAACGCAAAGGATTGGAAATAGCTGTTGGTCAGCCGCTTTATGTAACTGCAATTAAACCTGAAACGAACACTGTTGTTCTCGGAACTGAAGAAGAACTTGAGCGTCACGAAATGTGGGTGCGCGACATTAACTTAGTCAAGTATTCATCGTTAGAAGGTGCTACAAAAGCCGTAACACGAATCCGCTACAAAGACAAAGGCAAGCCAAGTATTATTGAACAATCCGGAACAAGGATGAAAGTTACTTTCCATGAACCGGCAAAAGCAGTTGCTCCGGGACAATCGGCTGTGTTCTATGAAGGAGAAGATGTGATTGGAGGAGGGTTCATTGAGAGCAATTAAAAATTAAGAAAAAGCAATGAAGAAAAATTCCGGATTACTTCTCCCCTTTCTGCTGATGATTGGAATTTATTCCTGTAAGAAGGACTCTGTCATTGCACCTTATTCCCTCTCTTACAATTATATTCCCACAGACACGGGCAGATGGATTATCTACGATGTGGATTCAACATTTTACGATGACTTTTACAATCCATCCGTGATAACCAACTACACCTACCAGGTCATAGAGCGAATTGATTCTGTGTACACCGACAGCATGGGAAGACCTACGCAGCGTCTTGAGCGAATGAAACGCGACAGCGCCAATGTTCCGTGGGACAATTACTTTACCATCTGGACTTCTAATTTAACAAGTGCGCGTTATGAAAAAGTGGAAGAAAATTACCGCTACATAAAATTGGGCTTTCCGATTACTGAAACCCAATCGTGGAACGGCAATGCATTCAATCCGCTTGGTTACAGTGAATATTTTTATGAGGCGATTCATGTCCCGATGTCTCTGGCATCATTTGCTTTTGATTCTGTGATAGTAGTGTTCCAGGGTACAACAGGAATTATTACTGAAGAAAAAAACGGCAGAGAAATCTTTAAGAATCATATCGGCTTGGTCAAGAAAGAATTCAATGATGTGAGGATTGACCTTACGAATCCAAATCGCCCGGGAGGAGTCAGATACACTTACACCATCAACCAATACGGATTGCATAATGCTCCGATGCCATTAGAAAACTGATGCACCTGATGAAAAGCTGCTGTGCCATTGCATTAATTATTTCCTCTCTGTTGATTTATTCATGCAGGGAAGATGAAATGGTTTATCTGCCGCCAGTATATTTTAATTACGTCCCCACCAACACCGGCAACATTGTAATTTATGATGTTGACTCCACCTATTACCTGGAGTTCGACAGTACCGTTCACGTTTTTCATTTCCAGGTAATGGAGCGCATTGACTCTACCTACCTCGATAATCAAAACAGACCAACGCAGCGCATCGAGCGCTTCAAACGCGACAGCGTGGGCGGCACATGGTATTTTCTGAGTGTGTGGAATTCAACTCTCACTACTTCGCGCTTTGAGCGCGTGGAAGAAAACATCCGCTATGTAAAACTCGGTTTCCCCATTAGCGAAACGCAGACATGGAACGGCAATGCCTACAACACACTCGGCACTGAAGAATATTATTACCTCACCTTTCATGAACCATTAACCATTGCTACTTTTACCTTCGATTCGACTCTCACAGTGCAACAGGCAGATGATGATAATTTTATTCATAAAAAATACGGTCTTGAAAAATATGCCAATCATATCGGGCGTGTGTATAAAGAATTTATTGATGTGGATAAATATCCGACTGGGGTGTACAGGGAGGGAGTGGTGTATAAGGAGACCATTAACAGTTATGTCCCATAAATAATATTAAGGATTAAGGATTAAGGATTAAGGATTAAGTTCGGAGAAGTTTACAATAACAATAAAACAATGAGAACAATATTCCTGAGATTTAGTTTCCCTGTATTTCTTTTTCCTGTTTTCGTATTTGCTCAGGTTGCGCCCGACAAATATTTCGTTTCATTCACCGACAAACTGAACAATCCCTATTCCGTTTCCAACCCTTCTGCTTTCCTCTCTGCACGGGCGCTGCAGCGCAGAAGCAACCAGAACATCAGCATCAACATTACAGACCTTCCGGTTACTCCTTCGTATGTTGATACAATCATTGCCCATGGAGCTGCCGTGCTCAACGTAACTAAATGGCTCAACGGAGTCATCATCCAGACCACCGACACCAATGTTCTCAATTCCATTGAAGCGCTGCCGTTTGTTTCCGCCATAAAAAGTTTACTGCCTCAACCTGATGTTCTGCCGAAAGCGTTTGAGCACCGGGATAAGTTTGAAAAAATTAATCTCACGAAAAGTCCTTCTGCAGTTGCGGGAAACCCTACCTATGGCGGTGCATGGAATCAGCTTGAAATGCTGCATGCCGATTTTCTCCACAGCAGCGGTTTCTTCGGAACAGGCAAATGGATTGCCGTGCTCGATGCCGGTTTCGAAGGTGCCGATACGATTCCCGCATTCGCCAACCTGCATGCAAACAACCGCGTGATTGCCGTGCGCGATTTTGTAGATGGCGACACCATTGTGTATGCTCATCACTATCACGGAACAGCCGTGCTTTCCTGCATGGCTGCCGATGTGCCGGGCGATATGGTTGGAACCGCCCCCGCTGCTTCCTACCTTTTGCTGCGCACCGAAGATGCGGCAACCGAATTCATCATCGAAGAATATAACTGGTCTTGCGGTGCCGAGTTTGCCGACAGCTTGGGCGCTGATGTCATCAACTCATCCCTCGGCTACACCACGTTTGACGACCCGCAGTACGACCACTCATATCCCGACATGAATGGCGACAGCGCCATCGTTACTCAGGCGGCAGACATCGCTGCATCGAAAGGAATGCTTGTGATTGTAAGCGCTGGAAATTCTGGCGGCTCGCCCTGGCATTTCATCGGCTCGCCTGCCGATGCCGACAGCGCACTTGCTGTGGGCGCGGTGGATTCGTTTGGCGTGAGTGTCGCATTCAGTTCGCGCGGTCCTTCGAGTGACGGACGCGTGAAACCCAATGTGTGCGCCCAGGGGTTGGATGCATTTGTAGCTATCCCGGACGGCAGCTACGTTTACGGCAGCGGAACTTCTTTCGCTTCGCCC
>DATDOJ010000240.1:0-9277 GCA_035293345.1 Bacteroidia bacterium | reverse complement strand
ATATTCAGTGCACTCAGGAATCCTGAAGCAAAAGCAAGCTCGGCATTTGGCGCCACATCATGAGCAATTTGCAGCATGCCTCGTCCTTCGTCTGTCTGAGTTCCGTAAGGATATTCCTGAAGCACCTGAACA
Organism: Bacteroidia bacterium; assembly: GCA_035293345.1. Lineage (GTDB taxonomy): Bacteria > Bacteroidota > Bacteroidia > AKYH767-A > 2013-40CM-41-45 > 2013-40CM-41-45. The sequence goes on along the minus strand of DATDOJ010000240.1, from coordinate 9,145 downwards.
GGAGTGGTGTGCCCGTCAGGATTTCCGGTACCGGGCAAGTCGCCATTGAGCACATCCGTCAATGCCGGATTGCCGAGAATGGTATTGTAACTGTTCGAAAGTACTCCAATTTTAATACCTGTTCCGTCAACATCAAAACCAAGACGCGCTATGTCCGACTTCTGTGCAATGTCGCAACTGTCGAAAGCAACACCTACTGTAGGAATTCCCCTGAGTACATTGCGAACGTGATTAATGTAGGTGTATAAACTATTCAAAGAAGATAAATCGGCAAGGTCAATCCAAACGGTGATAACCCGGGTGCCTGAATCAATAGGCAGAGTTGAAGTTATATTGTATGGCGATTGAGCAAGTAAAGCAAGAAGCCCTGCGTCCATTCCTTCAATGAAAACAATTTCAACAAGCACCTGGCAGGCGTCATTCATAATAAAAAGGTCGAGGTTCGGATTAGTGCAATCGTTACCATTATTGATGTAATGTTGGTAGAGGGAAGACAGTTCCGAGTTGAGGATAGTGTCTGTTTTGCCATTGGCGGGCGGATCTATTCCGGGAAGAATGCATGGGTCGAATGATACCTCTGCAATGTCCGAGGCAGTGCATCCTGTGGATGGGTCTGTAACGGTGAGCGTGAAATCTTCTGTTGTGACAAAGAAGGTTCCGTAAACTTTAACTTCGGGAGATGGCGTATTGCCGTCAGCAATAATATTACCGTTAATTCCTGTGGTCCAGTTATAAAGGGCACCGGGTGTGGTCGAAGAACCGGAAAGAAAAACAGATGCTATTAAACAATCGTGTGCACCATCAGCGCCAGCATTAACATTTGGCAAAGGATTAACCGTTACCGAAACCTGGTCGCTGGATGTGCAGGTTGTTGATGCCTGCGTCATTACAACTGTATAAACTGTGGTTCCTGCTGTGGATGATGTAACAGTGGGATTGGCAATAGCTGCATCACTGAGACCCGTTGACGGTGACCAACTGTAAGTGAATCCTGCATCCGGAGCCGAACCGATTTGTGTGTTAATGCTTCCGCAACCTGTTACATCAGCGCCTGCATCGGCAGTAAACGGTATGCATTCATCAAAGGCAGAATAGATTAGTGTAACACCCGTTTGCACCATCACGCGAACGCGGCTGTGAAGCGTTCCTGTGAACTGGCTCGAACCGGTTCCCGAACCCAGCAGAATGCCGGCATTATATGCATTAATTGAACCAATGAATTTCACCGAACCGTTTCCTCCGCTGGAACCGTTGGCAATGGTCACCGCATCGGAGCCGCTTGAACCTGCACCTTGCACTTCCCAATAGATGCGGGTGGAATTTCCGCCATTGGTCAGCGAAGCATTGAATTTGCCAAGGAAGGCATTGCCGTGAACATATATTTTAAATACTCCCACTGACTGATTCTGGAAGTTATAAATGAAATTATTATTTCCGCTCATAGTGATGGAGTTGAATACATAAACTCCCGTTCCGTTGAGGGTGAGTGTTTTGTTATTGGCGAAAGTTACGTTGCCGTAGTTGCCGGGAGAAATGGATGTGGTGTTGGTGATGTTGGTTGAACCGGCTGCCGGAAATACAGTGGCTGCCGGATAGGTTGGCAACACAGGAAAAGTTGGTATGCCTATAATTTCTCCTGCGGTCGGAACAGGACCGCTGTATGTTGTTCCCACCGGGTGAGTCACAGGACCGCTCACCGTTCCGCTTTGCACCTCAATATTTCCGTTCACGTTAATGACACCGCTGAGCACTGCGTTGGACCCGACAGACAGAATGGTTCCGGATGCTGAAGCAGTATTGGCTGCTGAGATAGGACCGCTCACAGAATTTCCGTTGGCTAGAATAATTTTTCCACCGCTGTAAATGGCAGTGGTAAGATTTGCGCCTCCGGTTGTTTGCACAAGTTCATCACTTCCGATGGCTCCACCGGTGATGGTGGACGATGAGCCGAAGAAAACTCCATAGCCCGCTGAGCCGGGAGCCGTGGTGCCCGCGCCTCCGTTGCCGGAGAACATGACATAGTCGCTGAGCACTGTGGTTTGTGCATTGGCATTGAAACTAATGATGCCGCACAGCATTACAGCAATGCAAAAAAGGGAATAGCCCTTCCGTAAAATATTTTGTTTCATGTTAGTTTGTTTTAAAAAGATGTACGAAAAAATATTACTCAGTATTATAATAATGCAATCTGCAAAAATCCCGTAAGTGTTTTTGCGTTGCAATAATATGAAATAACTATAGATAGTACAACAAAATATGCATAAAATTTTGTGAACACATTTTTAAGCCCTGCCAAGCGAACTCCTGCATTGATGAGGGATTCAGCGCGGAGGGCGAATTGTTGAAAACTTCCTGTGAACGATGCCGGAAGGCATGGGCAACGGGTTCTTCAATCGTTGCCGCCAGCGCTGCCCGAACGCAGGGATTTCAGGAACACCTCGCTGACATAATACCAGGCAGCCGTGCCCAGCCCGGCAATAAAAAACACAAGGGCGATGGGGCGCGTGCTGTCGTTGTAATAGAATTCCCCGAGCATCCAGATGGAATTGGCGAACAACCAAAGCACGACCGCTGTGTTGTGAAACAGTTCCACCCTGGTGTGGCGGTGAAGCCAGGTGATATATATAGCCAGCGCCACGGTGGGGAATATCATGATTACGCCCAGGGTTTGGGACATCGTGCACCAGCATAAATCCTTAACGAGCCAGAGAACGATATGAAAGTTTTCGAAGTGGCGGAAGCGTTGGAGTTTTTCCATGAGGGTTTGTTTTTGTGCAGTAAAGAAAAACAAACTCTGTGAAACTCTTTCAGCTTTGTGTTCTCTGTGTTTAAATAAATAAATATCTCCCGCAGATGGCGCTGATAACCGCAGATAAAAAAAGATGCCCGATACAAATCTGCGAACATCTGCGCCATCTGCGGGAAATTGTTTTTTAGTTTATTCCTTCACCACTTTCCCGTTCCTCACCATCTTGTTATCGCTGCGCACTTCATAAAAATAAATTCCGCTTTCCAATTGTGTTGTGTTTATGGAAACAGAATTGACAAACGACTGCTGCAAAAGTTTTCGTGAGGTGATGTCGTAGAGAATTATTATTGATGATTGATTATTGGCGAGTGTGATGTTTAGTTGTGTGGTGATGGGGTTGGGATAGACAGAAGTAGAAATATTTTCATCCCTCCCGTTAATTCCAACCAGGCAATTAATATTCCATTGATAAACTAATCCGGAATCACCTGTGAAACATTCTAAATTAAAATGTGGTGAAAGATAACAACCGTGATAAGGATTTAAAAGGTCAACATCGCTTCCAACTCCATCATACCATCTGTCACAACCCATTGTCTGCCACATTTTATGGTATTGATTATCGGAAAGTAAAACTGAATCTACGGAATAAATAACAACAGTATCTATCGGGGCAAGCGGACAACAGCTATATGGATTAAAGAGTGTATCTCCTGCCTCCAGGTTAAAATCATAAAGTACATATTCAGCTAATGAATCAGGATGGTAATAATAAATTTTTTTATTCTCCTCGCGAATACAATTTCCATCAACTCCGCCAAGATTAATGCTTGCCGATAATTTCTTATAGCTATGAGTTCCGATTATTGTATCACCTGATAAAATAATATTTGTAAAAAAATGAACCGGATTACCGAACTGGTCATAATATTGATAAAGCCAATTTCCGTAAATGGTCGGAAACGGATGATAGTTCTGCCCCGCTGCATAACTGCACATCATAATCCCAAACACCCCACACAACAAATATTTTTTCATCACTAAAAAAAATTTAAGGCAACATTTTTTCTCCCTCAAAGGTGCGAACTTATTTTCACACGAGCAAAAATTTAATTTTTTCTGATTCTGAGAAATCAGAACAGGGTAAAAAAGTTCTTGGATGGCATTCCGAAATATCAGAACAGGGCAAAAGAGTTCTTGGATGGTATTCCGAAATATCAGAACAGGGGAAAAGAGTTCTTGGATGGCATTCCGAAATATCAGAACAGGGCAAAAGAGTTCTTGGATTGCATTCCGAAATATCGGAACGCGGCAAAAGAGTTCTTGGATGGCATTCCGAAATATCAGAATAGGGGAAAAGAGTTCTTGGATGGTATTCCGAAATATCAGAATAGGGCAAAAGAGTTCTTGGATGGTATTCCGAAATATCAGAATAGGGTAAAAGATTTCTTGGATGGCATTCCGGAAGTTCGGAACAGGGCAAAAGAGTTCTTGATAGGTATTCTTAACATCCGGAATGCCATCCAAGGGTTCTTGAAGCCCATTCCGAAAATCCGGAACAAAAAGAAATGAACAGAGTGTTAAAAAATTATTTTGCCTTAAACGTCAAAGGCAATACTTTTTGATATAATATTGCGTTGAAATTAAATCATCAAAAAATTTTCAATCATGCTTAACTTATTTTCCATCTTCCAGAATTTCTTCAACACGAAAGAAATTTCTGACGACAACCTGAAAAAATTTTCGCAGGACCACATCCAGCGCATCACCGTCAACAACGGGAGCGGGTTGTTCACCATCATCCTCAACGAAATGGTGGCAGCATACACGGCCTACTTCGGCAACATCACCGAAGAGGATTTGGCATTTGCCGTTCAGCAATCGCTTACGATGAGCACTGATAATTTATTGCAAACCTTTAAAGACACCGTGAGCCGGAAAGAGGGAATCATTAAAGACACCTACGGCAAGGGCTCGCCCACGTACCAGGAATTTTTTCCGCTTGGAGTGGATGAATATCACCAGGCAAATAAATCCAATGTGGAAACCCTCATGTCGCGCATGGTGAGTTCCGCCACCGCGCACATTGCCGACCTTGGGCTGCCCTTCGTTAATCTTTTCAGAGACATAAAAGACAATTACACCATAGCGCGCAATCTGCAGCTTGCTAAAAAAGGCGAAGTGAGCACCGAGCGCGTTGAAACCGGCACCACACGCGATGTGGTTGAAGTGCAGGTCTGCAAAAATATTCACTTCATCGGCTACACCTTCCCGGGCAATGACGCGGAGTGCATGAAGTTCTTCGACCAAAGCATCATCCGCCCATCGCAAAGCAGCGACTCGGATGGCATCGGCAGGGCAGCCGGCATTATTACTCACGAAACCACAGGAGCCGTTCTTGCCGATGTGGTGGTTGATTATGTGGGCTTATTTACCCCAAGCAAGAAATCCAAATCCGATGGAACATACAAAGCAGCCAACGCTCCCTTAGGCGCGCAGCGCGTTCGCTTCGTCAAACCCGGATTTATTTCCCTCGAAGTGCCCATCATCATCGGTGATGTGGGCGACACGCCACTCAACATTACTCTTCGCCCCGAGTAAATCAGTTCTACTAAGCAAACACGGGCGGCACGGAACCCCGGAATAGGTTCCGTGCTTTTTTTTGCCATTAGCCATGAAGGGGAACCTTTTAAAAACATAGTCCTTGTCTTGGTCATAGTCATAGTCCAAAAAAATATCAGACAAAGATTAGGACTACGATTAGGACTAAGTTGATGGTATTCAAAAGTTATTTCTTAACACTTTCACTCTAAAGTCCCCTTTAGGGAATTTAGGGGTAATAAGTTACTAACTCTATTCATCATCTTAAAGGTCTTTATTACCCTGTTTGTTGCTTTCGCTGCCTGACCATGCGTTTGTACATGGCTTTTTCGGTTTTCTGTCTATAAAATACCGGCAATCCCTTTCACTTGTCCATGCAAAAAATAAACAATAAACTATATTTACTGCTACAAGCACATTCTTTTTAATCCGATTTTAGGACATGATAAGAATCATGTAAGAAGTAGTGGCATATTAAAAAATAGTTTAATGCGCATGATGCCAAATTAGAGGCATCATTAAATCTGACAAATACATAATTGAAAACACTAATACCAAATAAAATGAAAAACATTAAGTTGTTGTTTAATGTTGAGGAACCCTTGGTAAGAAAAGTATGCCTCATTCTTTTTATTTTAGTCCCTCTCTTTGCCTCCGCTCAATACATCTGGCAGAAAGGCGACAGCACCATCAATCAATTAAGCGTTTACGGCACGCAGGGTGTTTATGATGCAGCCAATCATCCTGGCGGACGCTCGGGCGCTACTACCTGGCGCGATGCTTCAGGCAATTTGTGGCTCTTCGGTGGCAATGGCTATGGCGCATCAGGCGGCTCAGGGCGCCTGAGCGATTTATGGAAATTCGATATTACTACCGACCAATGGGAATGGCTGAAAGGTCCAACCTCAATCAATAATACAGGTACGTATGGCACAATGGGAACAGCAGCCGCAGGCAATACCCCCGGTGGACGCGAGGTGGCGGCTAACTGGGTTGACAATTCAGGATACTTCTGGATATTCGGTGGATATGGATTTGGCGCATCCGGCTCTGCAGGGCGATTGAACGACCTTTGGAAATATGACCCGGGCACCAACAATTGGACATGGATGAAAGGACCCAGTGATGTAAACAATAACGGAGTGTACGGAACCCTGGGCACAGAAGCAGCAGCAAATATTCCCGGTGGCAGATACCATTGCGTGGGAACGGTTGACCCTTCAGGCAATTTAATATTTTTCGGAGGTAATGGATTGGGTTCATCAAGCCCTGCTACCGGAGGATTGAATGACCTGTGGAGATATAATATTTCTACAAATAATTTTACATGGATAGCAGGAAGCAATGCAAGAGACCAGCTCGGAACTTATGGAACATTAGGTGTGGAGGCATCTGCAAATAAACCCGGAGCCAGAGTGCATTCCGCGATATGGACACAATCAAACGGTGACTTCTGGATGTTTGGCGGATATGGACGGGGAGCAAGCGGTCTTGACGGCTACCTGAATGATTTATGGAAATACAATGTAAGCACCGGATATTTCGCATGGATGAGCGGAGATAATACCATTGACAATACAGGCGTCTACAATGATAGCTGCAGCGGCACAGCAGCAAATAAACCCGGTGGACGAAGCGCTCCCATCTTCTGGCGCGATGCGGGCGGAGACGTGTTCTGGCTCCATGGCGGTGAAGGCAGAAGTACTTCTTCTACCGTTGGAGACCTCCATGATTTATTTGCCTACGATGTTTCAACGGGATTCTGGGCATGGTTAAGCAACTCCGGAATTAATGTAAACGGTTCTTACACAAGCATAGGAAGCACGGGCTTTCCGGGAGGGCGTAATCACAGTGCAGGATGGATAAGCTCTACCGAGTTATGGCTACATGGCGGCATTGGTTATCCCCGTTCCGGCAGCACCAAGGGCTATCTCAGTGACCTTTGGAAACTTCCGTTCCTTACTCCATGCGGTGGAACTATTTCAGCGCTGCCCATTGTTTTATCACACTTCAGCGCGCGCGTTGACGGAAAACAGGTTCGTCTAAGCTGGATTACCGAATCGGAAATCAATAATGATTATTTTTCTGTTGAGCGTTCCGATAACAGATGGAACTTCACAGAAGTGATTCGTGTTGCGGGAGCGGGAAACAGTTCTGCTGAGTTACATTACAGCACAACAGATAAACATCCCCTATTCGGAACTTCCTATTATCGTTTAAAGCAAACCGACTATGACGGACACAACAGTAATTCCAAAGCGGCAAGCGTTAGAATAGAAAAAGAACCGGAGGTAACTATCGACCCCAATCCTTCCGACAACTATTTTATTGTTGCCTTCGAAGGAGTTAAAAGTTTCAGCATACAGATAACCGGATTCACGCAGAGCTATCTTTTTGAATCCAATAACATCATCGGGAAAACAAGAATAGATGTAACCGATTTCCCGAAGGGAATTTATTTTCTGAAAGCATACTCGGGAAAAACCATGATGGTGAAGAAACTTGTCATCATCTAAACTTTTCTTGGTTGATGACCTAACGCCAAATCTAAAGGCATTTTTTTATTTTAATGCACATATTATTCAGTTTTCAGGAATGGATGGCATAGACAATGTCGTACTTCAATGAATTTTCACACAGAACCTTGTCCATAGAACCGCGTTGAACAGCCAGAATAACCCCCTGACAAAATGAAAAAGATATTATGGCTTAGTTCTATCGCGATTATTTTCGTGAACACGCTATTCGCAGTTGCATTTTCTGCTTATCCGTTTCTCGACAGTATGCTCACAAGTTTTTGTGTGCTTGCCATCCTGTTCATGCTCTATGTTTTTTTCTTTGAGAAGAAGACGAGCACCATCATCAACACGGCATCCCTTCTTTTCGGTTTAGCCGGAATTGCCAAACTCGTGTTCGATTTCATTCGCTATGATAATTTTGTACTCAATATCGTGCTGCTTGGCATTACGGTGTCTGTAATGCTTATTGTCTTCCTTCCGTTTATTATAGAACGGATGGTTAAAGAATGACGCAGCGGCTGCAGCCGGCTATTACATCTTTACAATTTTTCTTGTTACTGATTTATCTCTTTCGTCAGTGACTACGACAATATAAATTCCCCGAGATAACAACACCGGAATAGCTGGCGAAGAATTCGCTTGCACTGTTTTTTCTTGTGAAAAAATTATTCAAATTTTTTCTTTTACTTTTCATCGCTCAATTTAATATGGGATGATTAAATGGTACATTACGGATTCGTCAAACAAAAACTCAAGGACCTGGAAACCTGCCCGCCTGCCGATGTGAGCAAACACTGCATGGCAATCATGGAGAATTATATTTTCCTTGAGAAAGCCGAGCAGGAACAGTTTGCGGAAACATTTTATAAATGGGCGGAAGAACACAGGTTGCAAAAACCGCTGCTGTTTTGTTATGCAAAGTTTGCCATGGCTTTCGATTTGTTTTACAGGGAACAATATGACCAGGCATTTCCTTTACTCATCGAAACTCAAAATTTATTTACAGAACTCAGCGACACGGAAGCCGCAGCCATGTGTATGACGGTGCAGGGAAGCATTTACCGCACCTTCGGCAATGTTGACCTCGCTCTGAAATTATGCTGGGCAGGTCATGAGCAGTTGGTAAACGCCCCCGTGTTTCAGCATTACACGCTTGCCTGTAAAATAAATTTGGGCGGCATCTATGTTGACATGAAGCATTATGATGAAGCCATTCCTCATTTCAAAAGCGTGCTGGAAGTTGCTAAACCGAAAGAAAAATATTACTGGCTCATTT
>DATDOJ010000239.1:0-2611 GCA_035293345.1 Bacteroidia bacterium | reverse complement strand
AAATATGCTCTCACTTTTTCCACATCTGTCGTTTGCACCATGCTGTCTGTCATATTGGTTTCAAACTCTTCTTTGTCGAGCCGCGATGGTAAATCAAAAAAAACATTTCTTCCTGCCGCCCACACTTCCGGACTGAATTTTGAGTTGCCGATGAATAAATCGCTGCCGATAAAAGTCAATGTTATCCGGTAAAACACTTTCACTTTTTTCCCGTCTTTTTCCGCAGGCGTCCATGACGGCATTTTCTTCATGGCGCTGACAATGGCTTTATTCAGGTCCTTATTTGCCGCCTTGCTAATCTCTGCTTTTTCCACTGAACCGTCTGCGTCTATCCTAAGAGTTACATCAATATTTCTCACGCTTCTGTTATTGAGATTAATATTATTCTTTTTTAGTTCACGCTTTAAGAACGAATACAATTCGTCTCTTCCTCCGGGAAAGACAGGCGCTTTATCTACCTGGTCTCCTCCCCAAATCACTGTCGCTCCTTCTGATTTAACGGGAACATTAACAGGAATCCAATCTATGCTTTCGAAATTTTTCCTCTGCCCCGTAAAAAGCTGCATGCCGTCTTTCATTCGCTCTTGCGGAAATGTAATTTCTACCTTGCTTCCTTCTTTCAGTTTGCACTGCCTGCCATTGACGCTGGCGTCAACATAAATCATTCCTGCTGTTTCGAGCATCTCACCGTGAGAAGTTGTACTGAGATTGGCGGCAATTATTTCCGGCATATCAAAATATTCCTTCACCGTAACATTTACTTTACCAGTCACTTCCCTTCCTGTTTCAGCATCAATAAAAGAATTGTTTTTGAATTTAAGTTTTGTTCCTTTCGTGCAAACAATTTCTGAATCTTTGACATCGTCAAAAGAAAACTGCTGCGGCTTAACATCAAGATGCCGGTAAATTTCATTCACATCGTCAGGAGATTTTTTTTCTGCTGCAAAATCTTTTTCCTCTATCGGAGCAGAAACAGGAATTGAAGTAGCAGTAACTTCATTTACTGTGTCAGGTACATTTGCAGAAGGAGAAATTTCTTTTGCTTCAGCAACCGGAGTTGACGGATTTTTTTCTTTACCTGAATCCGTACAGGCAATCAGCGAAACACCCAGGTATATCGCTGAAACAGCAATGAATGTTTTCATGATGTGATAGATTAAGGTGTGTATAAAAAATGTTCTTTGTTTCAGAACGGGTTACCTTCTATTTTCTCCTGCAAATCTATTCAATTATAATATTATGATGCTGATTTTATTCAATTCCATAACGTGATTTTGCGGAGATTATTATCAGCAGCTTTAATTGGAAATAGAATGCCCTGTGCAGGCAGGGGTTTGGAATTAGAATTTTATTAAAGCAGAATATTATGGATACACAAACATCAACGTGTCTCTTTCTAAGTAATACGGAGAGGCATTAAATATAGACCGACCAAAAGAAAACTGTGAGGAAGAAACATTATACATGTCAAAAGTATCGGCATCTACAATTATTTGTGTGCCATTATTAATCAATAACCATGAAACACTGTCCAATGGTTCAGCGCATGAAATAAGAAAAGGGTCTCTGACAAGAAAATTATTGTTTTGAAAATAGTACCTGTCATCCGCCTCACATGAATCAGCGGGATCTTCCACATATATCGTATCGAGGACATTGTCTGTATCCATATTCATAGTTATAACTCCATGGATGTATGCTAATCTCCAGTAATGAGAAGTCAAAACCTGGTTATTGCTGTTTGGTGCAGGACTTCCTCCTGATGAAGGGGTATCATCATCCTTTTCGCATGAATACAAAGCGAAGGCAGCAAAGATTGCTGCAACATAAAATCCTGTTTTCATGATTTCAGTTTTTAAGTTTACGATGCAAAGTATATCATTTATTCCGACATACAAAAAAAGCCCCGCGCAAACAGGACTTTTCATTCTTAATTCTTAATTCTTAATTCTGCATTTGTTCTTTTACATCTTCACAAATTTCTTCACCACCATATTTTTCTTTTGATCCGTGATGGAAACAAAATAAATCCCCGAAGGGAAATCTTTTACATCTACCGAAAATTCTTTTTCCGTCACGGATTTAATAAGAACTGTTTCGCCTAATGTATTTTTTATAGAGAGAAAATAATTTCCTGCTTCTGCAATGAGCTTTATGGAGGATGATGTTGGATTCGGGTAAAGAAGAAATTCTTTTGCCTGAACATCTATTGTGCCTGTCGCAATACATGGAGTAGAAATTAGGCAGCCGCTTCCTGTAACAACGGAAGGATTACCTGATGAAATTCCGGAAGCAACTGCCGGTGAAGGAGTAGTCGCTGTAAAAGGAGCCGGGAATGTGCTCAGCGCTGAAGAATTTTCATTGCACCCGCTGTATCCTGTATTGTTTGTCTTTATTAAATACAAATCATAGGGCGATGAACCGAAGCTTCCGGTAAATCCTCCCAAAATATATCCGCCATCAGCAGACGGCTGAACCGTATATGCTCTCTCCGTTGAAATACCTCCGTAGGTCTTCGACCAAAGAATATTTCCGCTGCTGTCCGTACTTATTAATAAAGCATCTTCATTTCCCGTGCTGACCATTGAATATCCGCTCACAACATGACCAC
>DATDOJ010000238.1:0-15557 GCA_035293345.1 Bacteroidia bacterium | reverse complement strand
AATCTTCCTCACACCAAAACGTCACTTCCATCGCTAACAGAAAAAGACCACGAAGATTTATTGTTCGCGCTGGAGCAAAAGGCAGATTGGATCGGACTTTCATTCGTGAGAACAGCTACCGATATTCATAACCTGAAAGACATCATTTCACGGAGGGGAAATTTCTGCAAGGTGATTGCCAAAATTGAAAAGCCCGAAGCGCTCAACGATATAGACAACATCATAAAAGAATCAGATGCTGTGATGGTTGCCCGCGGTGATTTGGGAGTGGAGATGCCGATGGAAGAAGTCCCGTTGATTCAGAAAATGCTGGTGAAAAAATGCCTTGTCGCATCGCGTCCTGTCATTATCGCCACGCAGATGATGGAGAGCATGATTACAAACTTCAGCCCCACGCGTGCCGAAGTGAACGATGTTGCCAACTCGGTGATTGACGGTGCTGATGCTGTGATGCTGAGCGGAGAAACTTCGGTGGGAAAATTCCCGGTGAAAGCTGTTGAATATATGCAGAACATTATTTCAACAGTCGAAAAGAGCGGTTACGAATACAACCGTCATCAACAGCCCTCCGAAAACTCTTCTAACTTTGTTTCTGATTCCACCTGTTACAATGCCTGTGTGATGGCATCGCAGGTTGGCGCGAAAGCGATTGCAGGCATGACACGTTCCGGCTACACGGCTTTTCATGTTTCATCGCAGAGGCCATCGGCACAGATATTTATTTTCACGGATAATCATCCGCTGCTCAACATCCTGAGTTTGGTGTGGGGCGTGCATGGAATTTTTTATGACCGGTATGTGAGCACCGATGAAACCATTGCCGACATTAAAAAAATCCTGAAAGAAAAAAATATTCTTGCGCCCGATGATATTGTGGTCAACATTGCGAGCATCCCCATCAGCGAGCGGGGAACGGCTAACATGATAAAACTCAGCAGGGTGAAATAGCCGAAAAACCTGATGCTTCCACCACGAAAAAAGAATTAAATTTGCAGTTCTCATTTTCTTTATAACTTTGTTTCCCTTTTCAAAAATTGAATCATTAATTTTTAAACCTTAATCAACAAACCACATGAAAAAAATTACACTCTTTATTGCCGCTGCATCAGCATGTATTTCGGCAACAGCTCAGCAGCCAAACACCCGTCCAGAACGCGCGGTGGACAAACGGACATTCATTGACGCTCCGGTACAGACTCCGAGTATTGTATCAACACAATATAAGGTTCGTCCTCCGGCACCATCAGGTAATGGCGCTGCCAAGTCGATAAATGCTATCACTTCCGTGCAGTTAGGTTCCGCTGCGAATGTTCTTACCGTTTATCAGCCGGAAAATAATCTTGTTGCTGCTGAAGAAGGATTCGGAACAGTGGTGTTCATTCACCGTAATAATCCGACAATTTATCCGCTCACAAGTTCACAATTCCGCTATGATATTTCAACTGACAAAGGTTCAACTTTCACCAACGACATTGGTCCTTTGAATCCGCTTGCTGATGGTTTGGTTGGCGGAATTAACGGTCGCTATCCGCAGACAGTGTTCTACAATCCTCCGGGAAACACCGTGCGTGACAGTATGTATGGTGCTTACTTCGGAACATGGCACAATGGCGCCACGACAAACGATACGTGGGAAGGCAGCCAGACTGGCGTTTACAGAATGGATGGAAGTCCTACTACATGGACTGAAACCAACACGCAACAAAATGGCGGCAATGTTATGATTGCTGCTTCACTTTGCAACGGATTGCCCGGAGAATTCTGGGCTGTGGATTGGGAATTTGCCGGAACTGCTGATTCCGTTATCCTCGTTTTTAAAGGTGTATGGAATTCATCAACACATGATGTTGCATGGACTATTGCACACCGGTTGAATCCGGCATTGATAGTTGACGGAACAGGTGCAACTTTCAAAATAAACCCGCTCATTGCTTTCGACCCCACGGGAATGAAAGGATGGGTTGCATTCTCAGGTGATGTTAGCGGCAACGGTATTTATCAGCCCGCTTTTTTCAAGACCACTGATGGCGGAGCAACATGGACAGGTCCTATCGCTTATGATATGGCAGCTGACGCAGGAATTATGAGCACGATGAATGCAGCAGGTTCCGGTGTTCCAACAACCGGTTTTGAAAGTGACCTTGTGGTGGACATGAATGGCGACCCTCACTTTGTTAATGTAGTAAGCTCCGGAACGAACCACTCCATTGAAACTGCTTATACAAAAACCGTTTACGACTTCACATACAGCAATGCATCGAGCACATGGTCGGCTATTGCTGTAGACACAGTGCAAACCTTCCGCGGAATACTCTGCACAGACGGAGCATCCGGTAATTATATCACAGACAACCGCCCGCAACTTTCCATGTCACCGGCAAGTGACATAGTTTTTTACTTCTGGTCTGACACTGACCCGTTGTTTGATGGCGGAAATAATTCTTTCCCTGATTTGTGGGGCAAGGGACGTGCAGTGAACAACGGATGGTGGTCACCGACAACCAACTTCACATTTGCCGATGCAGTTTGGGGCTTGCCGTCAGGAAGCAAACCTGTGGCATGGCCCTGCACAGCGCCAAAGGCATTCCGTAATGCTACCAATGACGGAACATGTGTCCCGGTTGTTGTAACGAGTATTAACGCCAGCAGCATAGGCATTGACCCCTGCGATTTCCATTATTTTAATAACATTTGTTTTGATGATGTGTACTTTGTTTCTGTTCCTGAAAATAATGCTTCAGAAAATATTGTCCGCGTATTTCCGAATCCTGCAATAGATGAAATTACGATTTCATTGATCGGCATTGCAAACGGAACTGCTCACGTCACCCTTAGCGATGTTCTTGGAAGAACGGTTAAAGATTTCGGCAACTCATTCACAGGTTCTGCCCGTTACAGCGTTCGCGGACTGGATGCCGGAGTTTATTTCGTAAACATTAAAACCGAAAACGGCACTGCCAGCCGGCAGGTTGTAATCACCAAATAATATTTTTCGGATTAATAAAAAAACCTTCCCGATAATTATCAGGAAGGTTTTTTTATTTTGAACTGTTTTGTTTACACATGAGCTGATTCCGCAATCAATTCCATTCCGAAAAGTTCCGCGATATTTTTTTTCAGGATTGATTTTACTTCTTCAATATCAATTTCCTTTCCGAGTTCCTTCTGCATGGATGTAACTTCCTTGTCCGCAATGCCGCAGGGAACAATGTTGCTGAAGTAACTCAAATCCGTATTCACATTGAAAGCGAATCCGTGCATCGTTACCCAGCGCGAGCAGCGCACCCCGAACGAACATATTTTCCGTGGTGCATTGCTCTCAGCATCCACCCACACTCCCGTGAGTTTTGGAATTCTGCCTGCATTGATTCCATATTCGAGCAATGTCCGGATTACGGCTTCTTCCAGATAGCGCAGGTATTTATGTATGTCCGTAAAAAATAAATCAAGATTCAGAATCGGGTAACCAACGATTTGCCCCGGACCATGATAGGTGATGTCGCCTCCGCGGTTGTTTTTGTAAAATACTGCCTGAGCTTTTTTTAGTTCTTCATCGTGTATGAGTAAATTTTTTTCGTCCCCGTTTCTGCCGAGGGTGTACACGTGGGGGTGTTCGCAAAAGAGAAGATAGTGGTTAGTGGATAGTTGATAGTTGTCAGGACGATTTCGCTGCTCAAGTTTCTGCGCGATGATTTCATTGAAAAGTTTTTCCTGGTAGTCCCAGCAAACTTTGTAATCAATCAATCCTAAATCCTGAAAAAAAACTTTTGGCATGGGGCAAAGATACGGAGGGGAAAAGTTCCCGCACCTCTCTCCCTATGAAACCTAATCCTAATCCTAATCCTCGTCCTCGTCCAATAATTATTGGATTAAGATTAAGACAAGGATCAGGATTAAGTTTCAGACATGCACCAACTGAACATTCAATTGAACCGCCTGCCCGTTGACAATGGTGACAGGAAGTGTTTGCGGAGTGTAATCCGCTAAAGTAAATTCCACGGTATAGTCGCCATCGGGAAGACCTCCGTATGAATATTTCCCGTTTGCCGCAGTATGCGTTTCAATAACACCGGGCATCAACTTAGCGAGCACGTTTTCCAGCGGGTTGCCGCTCACCGAATCGGTAACTGTTCCGGTAATGCTCAGCGCTTCGGGACTTTCTTCGCCCGGAGGCAGCAGGTAGCGCTGGTATTTGCCGAAATCATCTTTGTAAATCCGTTTGCCTGCCGTGCACACGCGCACCATAATTTCCCAGGCAGCATTGTTCTTTTTGTAGCGTTCCTGTGTTTGCACAGGCAGGTTGCCGATGAATAATTCCTGCTGCTGGTTAGCGTCATCCAATGCGGAACGCAGCAGTTCAATCTCGTCAATCTTGCCCTGCGGGTATCCTTTGGCGGCAAGCTGCACTTTATATTTTGTGGCTACATTAAAAAATGTTTTCATGAACTGAACCATCTTTGACTGAACCCTGCGCACATCATTATAATTATCATAACCGAATTCGTTCCAAACAGAAGTATTGTCCGGAAATGTTTTCTCTATAAAATATTTACTGTCCTGAAATTTGTTGCGGCAATCGTCCATAGCATCTTCAACGGCATCGCCCAGTTGCTTGAGCTGGTCGTCAAGAATCTCGTCAGCCGGCATGGCTTCGGCTTCGTTGATGGCGAGGAGCCAGTTAGCCGCGAAGGGGTCAGTAAAATCGGTGTCGAATGTCTCAAAGTCCGCCTGGTCCTGCAGGAAGAACCCGCGTTTGGTTTTTGATTCCTCATACATCTTTGAATCTGCAATGTTGTAGAGCAACCGTATTTGATTTTTCTTAGCCATGGTTTAATTGAGTTATGAGTTATGAATTATAAGATATGAATGTGAGTTGAGATTTAGTTTATAGTTAATAGTTCATCATTCATAGTTCAGGACATCCTGTCATAAAACCTGCGTCCGCGTCAGTCCGGAGATGTGCCGCGCCATTCCGGAGATGCCCCGCGCAGTTACGGAGATATGCCGCGCCATTACGGAGATGAGCCGCGCTGTTACGGAAACCGCCCGCGCCATTACGGAGATGAGCCGCGCTGTTACGAAAATTGCCCGCGTCATTACGGAGATGTGCCGCGCTGTTACGGGAACCATCCGCGCCATTCCGGAAATCGTTGCCGGCAGCGCGGATGCTCTGCGGAACTGCGGAGAAGGGAAACGGAACATTGTCATGTAATAAATTTTTTTCGGATTCGTTTAACGGAACAAAGGAGGCAATCTCCGGGAAAAGAAAAAGGGCAGACCTCTGCCTGTTTTGTAAAACCATATTTAAGGAATATTACACCTTTCATTTACAATACTATGATGTAATCTCTACCTGAACCCTCCGGCTGCGGAAATCAATTGGCAGGATGCCGGAATAAAAATTTCCCTGATGGAATCTTTGGAGCTTGTTCTAATAAAAGCGCATCTCAAAACCGGTGATGACGTGAAGCTGCTGAAATGCTACCTCAGCATTATCTGGCTTGTAGCACATGGATTCAGCAATAAGGTGATTGCTGAAAAGTTATACATGTCAATAAACACACTCGGACATCATATAACAGAAATATACAAGAGCACAGGCGCAGAGAATCAAACCGAATTGACAGTGTTCGCAATAGACAACGACCTGGTTAAAAAAATAAACGGAGCCATCATTAAATACTGGGAAACCAATGAAATCGCGTGGGTGTGGGAGAAACGGAAATATGGGGAAATGAGGAGCGAAGAATAATTGGGTTATCTTTGAGGAAGTATTTAAAACCTACCGGCATGAAAAAAATATTTACTCTCTCTGCTGCAATTATTTTTTCTGTGAATGGTTTTTCGCAGGCGCCTGCGATTCAGTGGCAGAAATGTTTTGGGGGAATAAGTGCAGATGTTGCTTCTTCAATTCAACTCACCAATGATGGTGGGTATATTGTTGCAGGATGTACTTCCTCCAATGACGGTGATGTAAGTGGAAATCATGGAGGAATTGATTGCCGAGTGTTGAAACTTGACAGTGTCGGAAATATTGAATGGCAAAAATGTCTTGGAGGAACAAGTTATGATGTAGCATATTCCATTCAAACCACAGATGATGGGGGTTATATTGTTGCTGGAGTTACTACTTCAAACGATGGAGATGTTTCCGGTTGGCATTCAGGATATGATTCTATGGGGAACCCATTACATGATTGTTGGATTTTAAAATTGGACAGTATCGGAAATATTCTATGGCAGAAATGTTTAGGAGGAACAAATGCTGATGGTGCAAATTCAGTTCAGCAAACTACTGATGGGGAATATATTGTGGCGGGATGGTCAAATTCCTATGATGGTGATGCAACAGGTAATCATGGAAATATTGATTGCTGGATTGTAAAACTGGACAGTGTCGGAAATATTCAATGGCAGAAATCTTTGGGGGGAACAAATGCAGATGTAGCAAATTCAGTTCAGGAAACTGTCAATGGAGGATATATTGTGGCGGGAAGTTCAAATTCCAATAGTGGTGATGTAACGGGCAATCATGGCAATTATGATTACTGGGTTGTAAAAACAAACAGTATCGGAAATATTCAATGGCAGAAATCTCTTGGCGGAACAGACGCAGATGCAGCAAATTCAGTTCTGCAAACTGTAGATAGCGGATATATTGTAGTAGGATATACGCGTTCAGAAAATGGTGATGTCAGCGGAAGTCATGATACTTCCGGCTTTAGTAGTGATTATTGGGTGGTTAAACTTGACACAGCAGGTAATGTTCAATGGCAGAGATGTTTAGGCGGAACAAGTAGTGATCATGCATATTCCATTCAGCAGAGTGCTGATGGAGGATTTATTTTGGTGGGATTAACTGGTTCCAACGATGGTGATGTTAGCGGGTATCATGGAGGACCTGATTATTGGATAGTGAAGACAGACTACAGCGGACAAATTCAATGGCAGAAATGTTTGGGTGGCACGAATGGTGATATTGCATATTCCGTTCAACAAACTAATGATGGAGGATATATTTTAGCTGGAAAGACTGGGTCATATGATGGCGATGTAAGCGGAAATCATGGAGGTGTCAATGATTTTTGGATTGTCAAACTTTCTCCCGATGTAGGCATTGAAGAACATAATCCCCTGTCATCAATAAACATCTCTCCCAACCCCGCCACAAGTGAAATAACAGTTCATCCCGATTTTTATCGGGACAAAGTTGAAAGTATTGAAGTGTATAATGTGATGGGGGAGCGGGTTATTTTTTCCCTCAACCCCAGCCCCTCTCCTGCAGGAGAGGGGAGTGCTTCAATGGATGTATCGAAGCTTGCTGCCGGAATTTATTTTGTAAAAGTGCTTACGGAAAACGGCATGTCTGCGGCTAAGTTTGTGAAGCAGTAATATTCACCTCCAGGCAGTTTGGCGGAGAGAGGCGCGGTGAGAAAAATTAAAGTTCGTTAAATTCTTCAATACTGATTTGTGCCTGCTGCAGCAGTTTTCGGAGCAATCCTATTCCAAGTTCTTTATGCAGCGGTACAGCAATCGTGTAGGCATAACCTGTTTTTACAAGCATTACGTGCGAACCCTTTTGCCTTGCAATCTTCCATCCTTTCCGCTGAAATTTTTTAATTGCTTCTGCTCCCGAACACAGCTTAAGCTTACTGCTCATATCTCCACCTGGATTCTTTTGCGAAAATGTTTTTTCTCCTTTTTATTTTTTCCAACAGATGGGCGAATGGTTTTTTCATTCATCACTTCCACCCACAACTCTATGGCTTCACGGATGTTGGCTTCCGCTTCGGCAAGAGTTTTTCCCTGGGAGAAACAGCCGGGCAATGCCGGCACTTCTGCCACATAATAATTGGTTTCGTCTTTTTCAATAATCACTTCTACTTTCATAGTTGAATTTTTCTTTATTAAAATATTAACAATAATCTGATTGTTGACAAGCAAAGATAGAGATTCAGATTCTTCTTCAACTTTTGCCAAGTGTGTCTTTCAACTGATTGATAATATTCACCTCCACCGCATCCACACCTTTTTTCTCAGCAAGGAAAAGAGAAACCCAGTCGGTGAGGTGGATGAGGTAAATGCTTTGCTCCAATTTTGTTTTTCCTTTGCTCCATATTTCTTTTATGTGCGGTGTGTGTTGCGCAAAAACTTTTTTGCTGAACTCGATGCGCGATTGTGTGCGCTGGTAATCGGTTTTGTTTCTGAGTATTACAATAGCCAAATCATCTCTTCCGCCTGCCCATCCAACTAATTCGTTGTGGTTCATCTCCGGCAGGATATGGTGCCAGCAAAGCATTTTTGAGTTTTCATTCAACTGCTGGCGGAAGCGCGTGGCAACTCCATTGTAGCCATCGGCTGCATAGATTACAGGAATTTTGTTGAAGAGAAATTCTGCAATCTCCATTGCTTCATTACGGATATTATTTTCTTCGGCAGCAAGCAGAGCAATGGAATCATTCAGTTGCTTTTCAAAATCACTTTTGACTAACTGAAATTTTTTCAGGATGAAAAATAATTGTGTAAGCGAATAAGCAAGTGCAGCACGCGGAGGTGAACCACCGGGAATCGTGATGATGTCACAGTTATTCTTCTTCGCCATTTCAGAAATCTTCCCTCCTGATGTAACACACACGATTTTTGCTTTCGCTTTCAGTGCCGCTTCCATCGCCTGGATGGTTTCTTCCGTATTGCCGGAATACGAAGAAACAATCACCAGTGAATTCTCATTCACAAATGCAGGAAGAAAATAATCTTTATTCACAACAATTGGAACTGGGCATTCTCCGCTGACAATTTCAGAAACTATTGTTCCGCCAATTCCGCTTCCGCCCAAACCTGTTACTATGACATTTCGGATTTCGGATTGTGGATTGTGGATTTCGGATTTCTTTCCAATCTCAATCGCTTCACGGAGTTGCTTCGAAAAATTTTCTATTAGTGTTTTCATTGCGTGTAAAAATAATAATAGAACGCGGATGACGCGGAAAGGACGGATGAAAAAGGATTAATCAATTTTAATCTGTGATAATCTGTGTAATCTGTGGCAGTATTTTTAAATGTATTTTCGTCTCCACAAACAAAACTGTATGACCAACAAATCCAACCACAGCGCTTTGCCTGTTCTCATTTCTGTTTTTTTCTTCTGGGGTTTTGTTGCGGCAAGCAACGACATTCTCATTCCTGTTTTCAAAGAGAAGCTGAATCTCGAACAGTGGCAAAGCCAGATGATTTCATTTGCGTTTTATGTAGCATACACTGTCGGTTCACTCATTTATTATTTTATTTCCAAAGCAAGTGGAGGCGACCTGCTCAACAGGATGGGTTACAAAAACGGAATTGCTCTGGGACTGGTAATCTCAGCACTCGGAACATTATTATTTTATCCTGCCGCTGAGTCATCTTCTTTCGGGTTAATGATTACGGGATTGTTTATTGTTGGTCTTGGATTTTCGTTGCAGCAAACTGCCGCCAACCCTCTTACCATCACCATCGGCAATCCCAAAAAAGGTGCGCAGCGTTTGAGTTTGGCAGGTGGCATCAATAACATCGGAACAACGATTGGTCCTGTCATAGTGAGCCTGGCAATTTTCGGTTCACTTGGTGCGGGTCAAAAATTAGAGACACTGGAATCCGTCAAAACACCCTACCTGATTTTGGGTGCTGCATTTTTAATCGTTGCAGTTATTTTTAAGTTTTCGTCTCTCCCGAACCAGATTCAACACGAAGATGTGAAGGAAGGAAACGAAACTGATTCTTCGCGGAAAAGCGCGCTGAGTTATCCTCAACTCTGGCTCGGCATGATTGCCATTTTTGTTTACGTAGGAGTTGAAGTTTCAACTGCATCCAACCTCCCTGAGTTCATGCGCCAGCATCTTCAAACCACCACCGACCAGGTCGCTCCGTATGTTTCACTTTTCTGGGCAAGTTTGATGATTGGACGTTGGACGGGCGCTGTTGGCGCATTTGATTTAAGCAAAGGAGCAAAACATATTCTGAGATTCCTGATGCCTTATCTTGCTTTCCTGGTTTTTCTTCTCGTCAATAAAATTGCCGACCACGACATCACACCGTTTTATCTTTACACTTTCATCATCATTGCCATCATCATCGCTGACATTTTGAGCAAAGGAAATCCCGCACGGCAGCTTCTGATTTTTTCGCTGTGCGGAATCACAGCATTGCTCATCGGCATTCTCGCTGACGGAATGACGAGTGTTTATGCTTTCATAAGTGTCGGTTTATTTTGTTCCACACTGTGGCCCTGCATTTTCACTCTGGCAATTGCCGGACTCGGCAAACACACCAACGAGGGCTCAGGATTTTTAATCATGATGATTATGGGCGGAGGATTTGTAAGTTTATTTCAGGGATGGCTTGCAGGTGATGCACTCCTCGGAATACAATGGAGTTACCTCGCGGGCATTGCTTGCTTTGCTTATCTTTTTTATTACGGATGGAAAGCAAGCCGTATTCTCAAAGCGCAGGGAATCGAGTATGAAACTTCCGTCAGCAAGCTGCCTGTTGAAACGGCAGCAGCAGAACAGCAGGCAGGCGTGGCATAATATTCTTATCCATATCAGAATTGAAAATGAAATTAGTTGCAGGCATAGACATCGGTGGAACAAATTCACGTTTCGGACTTGTAGATTCCGGAGGAAAAATTGTTGCCCATGATTCTGTGAAGACAACTGACTTTCCTGATGCAAACGATTTAGCCATAGCGGCAGCAGAAAAAATTTATTCCATGCTTCCGAAGGATTCTGAATTAATCGGAGCAGGAATCGGAGCACCCAACGGAAATTTTTTCAGCGGCACAATTGAATTCGCTCCCAACCTGCAATGGAAAGGCGTGGTGCCTTTGGCAAAATACTTTTCTGATGCGTTGAATTGCAAAGCCATTCTGACCAACGATGCAAAAGCGGCAGCGCTTGGTGAAATGATTTTCGGTGGAGCGAAGGGAATGAAAGATTTTATTTTTATTACGCTCGGCACAGGGCTTGGCAGCGGCATTGTGGTGAACGGTGAATTGGTTTACGGTCATGACGGCTTTGCCGGAGAAGCGGGGCATGTGATTATTATTCCTGACGGTCGGCTCTGCGGATGCGGACGAAGAGGTTGCCTTGAAAAATATTGTTCGGCAACAGGAATTGTCACAACATACAAAGAGAAATTATCGGATGCAGGAGAAAAAATACCTGATGACGAAATTGATTCAAAATATATTTTTGAGAAAGCACAGCAAGGCGAACAGATAGCTATTGGTTCGTTCAACTACACCGGGGAATTACTCGGCCTCGCCCTCGCGAACACCGTCACCTACACAAGCCCCGAAGCAATTTTTCTTTTTGGCGGATTAGCACAAGCAGAAAAATTTATTTTTAGCCCCGTGAAAGAAAGTTTTGAAAAAAATATTCTGCGCATTTATAAAGACAAGGTTAAAATTCTGCCTTCGAAACTCAAAGAGGATGCTGCTGCAGTTCTTGGTGCGGCATCTTTAATATGGAAAGAGGAAATATAATTTGAAAATGAAACGGGGAATTAGAAAATTGAAAGTTGTAATTAAGAATGCGTTGATAGCCTTTCCGGGGGCAGCTTTATATTTTGTCTTTTCAGCTTCTTCTTTCGCACAGCAGAAAACAAATCTGCTTCCGGTAATTCCGCAACCCTCATCAGTTATTTCCGGACAAGGAAATTTTGAACTCACAGCCGGCACGGTCATCGTTGTTCCCCAGATAACTGTTGATGATGAAGGTAAATATTTTCAGTCGGGTGTTCAAGCTCTGACAGGAATGAATTTGCAAGTTGTAAAAGTGATTCCCGAAAACGGAAAATATATTTTCTTCCAGGTAGTCGATATGCATGAGAAGCCCGATGTATTCCATGAAATATTAATAACGGAAGCTTCCGTGCAGATTTCGGCAAGCAGCCCTGAAGAAATATTTCATTCCATGCAAACACTGATTCAGGTTATCGGAGCCGGTGATTCACTTGTTCCAAAAATTCCTTGCTGCACTATCCTTGATTATCCCCGCTACTCATGGCGCGGAATGCATCTCGATGTGTGCAGGCATTTTTTTACGAAAAATGAAGTGAAAAAATATCTCGACCTGCTTACACTGTACAAGTTCAATATTTTTCACTGGCACTTAACCGAAGACCAGGGATGGAGGATTGAAATAAAAAAATATCCGCTGCTGACAGAAATTGGTTCGCAGAGAAAAGAAACCGTCATCGGCAAACCGGGTGACACAGCAAAATATGACGGCAAACCGTACGGAGGATTTTACACACAGGAAGACATAAAAGAAATTGTTGCATACGCACAGGCACGGCACATCACCATCGTTCCTGAAATTGAAATGCCCGGTCATGCGCTTGCTGCGCTGTCTGCCTACCCACAATTCTCCTGCTGCATGGAGCCGCTTGAATCTGCAACAACGTGGGGTGTGTTTGACGATGTGTACTGTGCGGGGAATGATTCAACCTTTGAATTCATAGAAAATATTCTGAATGAGGTGTGCGAATTGTTTC
The DNA here is from genome assembly GCA_035293345.1 of Bacteroidia bacterium. Classification (GTDB taxonomy): domain Bacteria; phylum Bacteroidota; class Bacteroidia; order AKYH767-A; family 2013-40CM-41-45; genus 2013-40CM-41-45. The sequence goes on along the minus strand of DATDOJ010000238.1, from coordinate 3,023 downwards.
CCGGAAAATATATTCACATCGGTGGCGATGAATGTCCGAAAGAACGCTGGATGCTCTGTGAGAAATGCCAAAGGAGAATTAAAAATGAAAAGCTGCAAGACGAACATGAATTGCAGAGTTATTTTATTTCGCGCATTGAAAAATTCCTTAACGCAAAAGGAAAACAAATTATCGGCTGGGATGAAATTCTGGAAGGCGGGCTTGCTCCCAACGCTGCCGTGATGAGCTGGCGGGGTACCAAGGGAGGCGTTGAAGCTGCAAAACAAAAACATTTTGTGGTGATGTCGCCCGGCAAGCCGTGTTACTTCGACCATTATCAATCCAAAAATAAAAAGAAGGAACCGCTTGCAATCGGGGGTTACAATCCGCTTGATTCAGTTTACAATTACAACCCAACTCCCTCGCAACTCGAAGGAGATGAAAGCGATTATATTCTCGGAGCACAGGGAAACGTGTGGACGGAGTATATTACAGATTTCCGTCATGTGGAATATATGTCTGTGCCAAGGATGTGTGCACTTGCGGAAACGCTTTGGACGCCTCCGTCAAAAAAGGATTTTAAAAATTTTATTTCACGATTAAAAATTCATTCCCGGCTTTTGGACAGGATGAAAGTGAATTATGCAAAACATTTTATAAATAAAAAATAGAACGCGGATGACGAGGGAAATGCGGATAAACACTGATACCCAATCCGAGTAAATCTGTCCCGTCTGCGTCATCCGCGTTCAAAAAACTAATCCCATGACAACAAGAAGAAATTTTCTCAAATGGTCAGCGCTGAGTGCAGCGATGCTTTCAGTCAACAAGTCATTTGCAAAAAACAATTCCGTTAACGGAAGCGGATCAAAACCCATTGTGATTTCAACTTGGAAGCATGGTATTGAAGCCAATGCCGATGCGTGGAAAATTCTTTCCTCGGGAGGCAGAGCACTTGACGCGGTGGAAAAAGGGGTAATGAATTCAGAGAGCGATTTGAATAACCGCAGTGTGGGATTGGGCGGCTTGCCCGATCGTGACGGGCACGTTACGCTTGACGCATGCATCATGGATGAAAAGGGAAACTGCGGCTCGGTTTGTTTTATTGAACACATCAAACATCCCGTTTCAGTTGCGCGTATGGTGATGGAAAAAACTCCGCATATAATTTTAGTTGGCGAGGGGGCGTTGAAATTTGCGCTCGACAACGGATTCACAAAAGAAAAATTCGACCGGACGCCCGAAGCGGACAAGGCGTGGAAAGATTGGCTGAAAAAATCAGAGTACAAACCCATAATCAATTTTGAAAATCACGACACGATTGGAATGATTGCGCTGGATGCAAGCGGAAATCTTTCCGGCTCATGCACCACGAGCGGACTTTCTTACAAACTTCATGGACGCGTTGGCGATTCACCAATCATCGGTGCCGGATTATTTGTTGATAACGAAGTGGGCGCAGCAACAGCAACAGGTACTGGCGAAGAAGTGATTCGAATTGCCGGCACTCACACCGTGGTTGAAATGATGCGCGCAGGACACACCCCTGAAGAAGCGTGCCGCATAGCAGTGGAGCGTGTTTCAAAAAGCCCGAAGAATGTACGCGAGATGCAGATTGGTTTTCTTGCGCTTAACAAGCATGGGGAGTTTGGCGGATTCGCTTTGCAGAAGGGATTTAACTTCGCAGTTTATTCCAGCGAAATAAAAAATGAAATGCGTGATGCGAAACATTTGTGGTAATGCCTCACCCCCAGTCCCCATAACCCATAGCCGTCAGGTTAAGGAAATTCACAATGTAAAGTTGAGAATAAAACAGGAATAAAAAAGCAGCACAACGGAGTTGTCAGTATAAGAGAGTGTTACCAAAACCATCTTATATGCAACCAAGCGATGTACTGCAAGACAAAAATAAGTTGATTGGACAAATCAATTCGTTCTTTGATAAAGAAGTTATCGAAAAGTTTTCACGGGAAAGCGGCTTTGTGAAACGAAGGCGAATGCTTGAAGGGATGGATTTTTTTTTCTTTGCTTGTTTGCGCACCAACGCCATGAGCAGATCAGTCTGGAAGGGATGTGCCGTTACCTTCTGCAAGATGGAAAGAAGTTGAGCAAACAAAGTTTACAGGATCGGTTTACCGACCAGGCCGCGTGCTTTATGCAAAAGATGGTTTCTCACGCGTTGAGCGAACGGTTGCAGATCAATAGCCGGAGGCAGCACGAAAAATTTAACCGGATTATTGTGAGCGATTCCACCATCTTTCAGTTGCCATCTGAGTTCAGCAACGTTTACAGAGGCAGTGGCGGAGGAGGAAGCACAGCAGCTATGAAAGTGCAATACAGCTATGATGTAGTAAGCGGCTCCATCATTACCCTTCTAAACCGCGAAGGGGTGAACTCATATCGTTCCATGGCTGTTCCTGCTCTGCAAAAAAATGATTTGCTTATAGAGGATTTGGGCTACTTCAACATCAAGCGATTCCAAGCGATAGAAAAACAAGCTGCCTACTTCCTAAGCCGGTTGTTTTTTGGATTCCGGGTATATGTGAAAAAAGAAAATGAATATGAACCACTGGATTTGTTGGCTGAGGAACAAAAAATGCAGGCAGGCGAGTTGCGCCAATATCAAGTATATCTGGGAGAAGAAAAGCTCGCGGTGCGGTTAATCATTGAGAAAGTTCCCCAACAACTTGCTGAACGGAAAAGAAGAAAACTAAAAACCGATAAACAAAACAAACGCAAAAACATCAGCCGGGCACGGCTTTCCTTCTGCAACCTCAATGCTTACATAACCAATACAGATCCCCATGACTTGCCCATGCAACAAGTACGGAGCTACTACAGTTTGCGCTGGCAAATTGAAATCCTGTTCAAAGCATGGAAGTCAGTGTATCACATAGATCAAGTTATACCAATGCTGATTGAAAATAAGTAAGATTGACAATTGACAGTTAATAAAATTTGTGACGTATTAATAAGAATAGGAAAGATAAAACGTAAGAACGGGGTAACAGATGGAATCCTTTCTTACACCACAACAAGTCATC